>JAJAYS010000102.1 GCA_026786065.1 Polaromonas sp. | reverse complement strand
GGTGGTGCTGCCGCTTGCGGGCAAGTCGGCGGCGGCGCAGTTCCCCGGCGCTGGCGCTGGTCTCGGTGTTGGTGTTGGTGTTGGTGCTGGTAGTGGCAAGGGCTACGGCGTTGGCGGTGCAGCGTCTGCATCGGGTGCAGATGCACCGGATGCGACCGAGCCGACGCTGCGGATCCTGGTAGTCGATGACAACCACGACGCAGCCGACAGCACCGCGATGCTGCTTGAAATGCTGGGCTATCAGGTCCGCACCGCTTACGACGGCGTGTCGGGCGTGCAGGCAGCGGCCGAATTTTTGCCGCAGGTGGCGCTGCTGGACATCGGCATGCCGGACATGAACGGCTATGAGGCCGCCCAAGCGATCCGCCACCTGCCCGGCGGCGACCGCATGCGGCTGGTTGCGGTGACCGGCTGGGGCCAGCCGGAGGACCGCGTGAAATCGGCCGAAGCCGGCTTTGACCGCCACCTGGTCAAGCCGGTGCATCCGCCGGACTTGTTGGCGCTGCTGGAGGAATGGGCGCGCGCTAGTTAAAGCGCTAGTTAAAGCGCTAGTTAAAGCGCTGGTTAAAGCGCTGGTTAGGGCGCTGGCTGACGCGCTCGCAGCGCCGCCATGCGGGCCGCGCCGCACCGGGCAAACTGGCTGCATCGGGCGCAACTGGCGCACCTGGCCCACCGGTCACTCACTCCCTCCCGGCCGCAAAATTATCAGTGAGAATCGGTTAAAACCCAGCGAATACGGGCGTAAGCAGCTATTAATTGCATAGCGACTGGCGATGCCTCCGTTGCGTTAGCACCGGTTTCATCGCCTCGGCGCGGCCACCGGGTGCCGGCCCCCAACCGCATCGGCCTGTCCGCAGCGACTACGCCGTTCAGGCGGCAGGCACCCAGGTGCTGGCTGGCCGCTGGTGCCGCGCAAAAAAGGCCCAGAGCATCGCGCTGGCGTCTGGCCCGCTGCGGGCGCTGAATTTCACGCTGTCGTCGCCGCCGCTCCATTCGTGGCCCAAGCCGGCCACCTCGCACAAAACCAGCTGCGGTTTACGGCCTGCGTAATAGGTGGTGCTGGTCCAGGCCCGGCGCGGGCTGCGGCCGGTGTCCCTTGCCGCAACACTGCGCCGGATCGGCTCCAGTCGGGTCAGCACGGCGCGGTTGACGATCTCAAGCTGCTGCGTCAACTGCCCGGCGTTGACGCGTCGCACCACCGAATCCCGGTCGCCGTGGATCACGATGGCCGGCAGGCCGGACGGGAACGGACGGGTGTCGGCCATGTGCTGGGCCACCGCCAGATGCGCCTGGCCTGCGCCGCGCTGCATGACCCGATAGGCCGCCAAAGCCGAATCGACCGTGGCAAAAACCGGCGCCGAATGCAGGCCGACGGCGGCAATCGCTTGCGGGTGGCGCAAAGCCAGCAGCGTTGCCAGCGCCGCCCCAGCCGACAGGCCAGCGACGTAGGTGCGGGCTGCATCCAGGCCGTGACGCTGCTGCACCTGTGCAATCAGCCCGGTAACCACCTGCACCTCACCCTCGCCGCGCTGCAGGGTGCGCTTGTACCAAGGCCAGCAGCGGTGCGCGTCGCCGGCCACCGACTGCTGCGGATACAGCACCGCGAAGCCTTTGCGTTCGGCCAGCCGGTTCATACGCGTCGCGGTGGCAAAGTCGGTGGCGCTCTGCTGACAGCCGTGCAGCATCACGACCAGCGGCAACGCGGCCTGCGCCGGATTGGCCGGAAGATACAGCCAGTACAGCAACCGGCGCACCGAAGACGAAGCCGGGCCGGTCGCCGGCACCCCGGACGAATAGCCTTTTTGCCAAGTTCCGCTTGCGGCGGCCAGCGCTGTCCGCGGCGGGCCAGGTCTCAGTCTTGCCACAAGCGCGGTGTTGCGTGACGAGGGCGGGCTTGCTTGCTTGGCCGGCTTGGCCTTACGCGCCACCGGGCGACGCGCCGGCTTGGGCGCCAGCCGCTTGAGCAGCCGCTCCTGCGCCCGCTGGGCCTTGCCCAGGCTACGCAGGTTTTTCAGCCACAGTCGGCTCAGGCTGCGGGCCATCGCAGCGCCCACCGGCTGGTTGTCGTTTTAGTTTGCATCGGCCCATTTTGCTGCTTTGCAACAAAAACGGATGTCGGCGAATGCCTTCCGGCGGGCAAGTCACGGGAGGCAATCGCGTTATCAGGCCGTTCGACCTGCATGACCGGGTTTGGGCGCCGCGATCGCTGGCGTTCAGCCGCCGCAATGCGCTGCGCTGCGCTGCGGTGCAGTGCTACCAACCGGAGCGTCGCGTCAACGGTCGGCGGGCGCTGGCGAGGGCGGGCCACCGGGCAGGCCGGCTTTTCTGGCGGCCCTATCAACCGGCCCTTCGACGGCTTTGCCAGCCTTGCCGACGGCATCGCTGCCCGACTGGATGCCCCGGCGGATCGCGCCATCGAACTTGTGGCCCAGTTCGTTCGTCGTGCCCTGAGCCGATTTGGCCTTGTCGGCCAGACCGGCGCAAGCACTGGTGGCTGCGACCAGGCAAGCGAGCAGCACCCGGTAAAAAATCGATTGCACGGCATGACTCCTTGAAAGCGGGTTTAAGCAGGTTCAGACCGGTCTGGGCAGGTCGGGTCACGGCAGCATCATATCGGGCACGCAGGCCATGACGCCACGCCGCGCGCGGCATTCAAAGGCCGCGCCAGTCACTATCAAAAAAATAGCGGTTCACGCTCATAAAATATGGTTAGAACTCTAATTTCATTAACGATTCATGCGGACGGCGCGACGCTGGCCCGCACCCCAGCCGTTACGATGGACCGCTGTTTTTCCACGTCGCCCTGCCCCGTCCGCCATGTCCCGATTCCTGACTGCTGCTCTCTACAAATTCGTTGAACTGCCCGACTTTGCGGAGCTGCGGGCGCCGCTGCTGGCGCTGTGCGAAGCCCACGCACTGAAAGGCACGCTGCTGCTGGCGCCTGAGGGCATCAACGGCACCATCGCCGGCCCGGAGCCGGGCGTGCGCACGCTGCTGGCGCATCTGCGGCAAGACCCGCGCCTGGCTGCGCTGGAGCACAAGGAAGCCTGGGCTGACGCCCCACCCTTTCACCGGATGAAAGTGCGGCTCAAGCGCGAAATCGTCACGATGGGCGTGCAGGGCGTGCATCCGGCCCTGATGGCCGGGCAGTATGTCAAGCCGCAGGACTGGAACGCGCTGCTCGCCGAGCCGGGCGTCGTGGTGGTCGATACGCGCAACGACTACGAAGTGCTGATCGGCACTTTTGAGGGCGCGGTGAATCCGGCCACTGCGGCGTTTTCAGACCTGCCGGGCTGGGTCGAACGCGAAATGGCACCGGGCGGCAAGCTGGCTGCCAACGACGGCGTCAAACCGAAGGTGGCGATGTTCTGCACCGGCGGGATTCGCTGCGAGAAATCGACCGCGCTGCTGCGCTCCAGGGGTTTCGACGCGGTGTTTCACCTCGAAGGCGGAATCCTTAAATACCTGGAGACCGTGCCACAAGCGCAGAGCCGCTGGCAGGGCGAATGTTTTGTGTTTGACGAGCGGGTGTCGGTCGGCCACGGTTTGCGTGAGGGCCAGCATGTGTTGTGCCGCTCCTGCCGCGACCCTTTGAGCCCGCTCGACATCGCCTCGCCACTGTTCGAGCTGGGCGTCAGTTGCCCGCGCTGCGTCAAGCAGACCACGCCGGAGCAAAAAGCCGGCTACCGCGAGCGCCAGCGCCAGGTCGAACTGGCGAAAGCCAGGCGCACACCGCACATCGGCGCGCAGCAGGTGGGCTCGCGCCTGCGCCGCAGCTTGACTAAAAAAGCCGATCCTGATTCGCCGCTTTGACGCCGCCGCACCGCCGATGAGCGCGCTGCCGCATCTCTACTCGTTTCGGCGCTGCCCCTACGCGATGCGGGCGCGGCTGGCGCTGGCTGCTAGCGGCCTGCCCTTCGAGCTGCGCGAGGTGGCGCTGCGCAGCAAGCCGGCCGAGTTGCTGGCCGCCTCGCCCAAAGGCACGGTGCCGGTGCTGGTGCTGCCGGGCGGTGAAGTAATCGCCGAAAGCCTGGAGGTGATGCTGTGGGCGCTGCGCCAGCACGATCCGCAGGGCTGGCTGGAGCCCGATGGCGCGTCCCTCGCCGACATGCTGGCGCTGATCGCCGAATGCGACGGAGCGTTCAAGCAGCAGCTCGACCGCTACAAGTACCCGAACCGCTTTGCCGCCGAAGCCGACGCGGCCGGTCTGGACCGGACCGGCTTTGCCCACGCTCAGCGCACCTAGGCGGGGCACTGGCTGGCGGCGCTGGAGACGCGGCTGGCTACCAAAGGCGCGCTGTTTGGCGACCGCGCCAGTCTGGCCGACCAGGCCGTGCTGCCTTTCGTGCGCCAGTTCGCGCACACCGACGACGTCTGGTTCGCCGCGCAGCCGTGGCCGCAATTGCAGCACTGGCTGGCGCGCTTCGAGGCCAGTACCTTGTTCGCCAGCGTGATGCGTGAGCGGCCTGCGGTGTGGCAACCGGAGGCGTAGTCGCTATAAAAATAGTAGCTGCTAATGCCCGTATTTAAAAGGCTTTTAGTGCTTTTTGTTCTGAACATTGGGTTGAATACGGCGTTTTCGCTTGGTGCGGCCGCATAGCCTGGAGAGACTGGCTCAGTCGGCTCGGGATGGACCGCCAAGGGACGGCGGACGACCGACCGCCGGGCGCGCTGCACCGCGTCCCTTGACGCGCTATGGATTCGTCCCGATGAAGTCGGAAATCGCAGACCCTCACCGCTGCCCTCTTCCATTGGAAGAGAGAGTAATTCGAAGATAAAAAATCAAGTCATCATTCGGCCGGATCAATAACGCAGGGGCGCGGGCGGAGGCTGAGCCACCCGCAGGCCGCTTCAGACCGGCTCTGGCGCAATCGCCTCGGCGTACTCATAGAGCGCAGCCAGCACCGCCTCGCCCTGCTCGTCGGCGGATTCGGTCAGCGTGTCGATGGCGGAAAACAGCGCATCGAGGTTGCGTGCGCCAGCCTCGCCTTCGAGCAGCCGGGCCGACCGGTGCGCCTGCCAGCGCTCGGCCTCCTCGGCGGTCAGTGTGTCGGCAAAGTTGCGCGCCCGGTAGCGAAACAGCAGCTCGCCGAGCCGCTCGTCGTCAAAGCCGGTACGGCTGTGCGCCAGCTCGGCCGGGTCCAGGGTCCGCAACTGGGTCAGCCGGCGCCGGTCGGCGTCGCCGATGAAGCCGCCGTACAGGTCGGCATCGACGTCGGCGGCGGCAGGCTGCGCCGGTTTGGGTCGTTCGAAAACCTGCGGCCAGATTGCACTCATGTCGGGCAGCGCAGCGGCCCTGGCGGCGTTGGCGAGCGCGGCGTCCAGGTCGATCCCCCAGCGTGCGGCCAGCTCGGGGCTCAGGGTTTGCAGTTTGCCAACCACCATCGGCGACTTGTTCAGGTGAACCGACTTCATCGGCAGCCGCTGCACGCCCTCGGGCAAATCGGCCGATTTGCTAAACAGCCGCAGCCGCAGCGTGGCGACATCGAGCAGCGGTAATTCGGCCGGGTCGTGCGCCAGGTCCCAGGCCAGCAGCTCGTTTTTGTTGAAGGGATGCGTCGCCAGCGGCCACATCACGGCGAGGCAGCCACGCTCTGGTGCGAACATGCCCGAGACATGCAAAAACGGCTTGGCCGCATGCAGGCGGGTCGGCAGCCCAAGCTCGGCCGCCACGCGGTCTTTTTTGTGCAGGCCGAGGCAGAAATCGAACAGCTTTGGCTGCGCCGTGCGCAGCAGCCGGGCCAGCGCGATGGTCGCGCGCACGTCGGACAGCGCGTCGTGCGCGGCTTCGTGCGCCAGGCGGTTGGCCGCAGTCAGGTCGGTCAGCTTGAAGCTGGCCCGCAGCGCGCCGGGCTGGTCGGGCCTGCGCTCGTCCGGCTTGGTCGGCCAGACAATGCCGTCCGGGCGCAGCGCATAGGCCATGCGCACCACGTCAAGCAAATCCCAGCGGCCGCAGTCGTTTTTCCATTCACGGGCATACGGGTCGATCAGGTTGCGCCACAGCAAAAAGCGGGTGAACTCGTCGTCGAAGCGGATGGTGTTGTAGCCGACACCGATGGTGCCGGGCTGCGCAAAAGCCTGCTCGATGCGCGCAGCGAAGGCATGCTCTGGCACACCGCGCTCCATGCAGTGCTGCGGCGTGATGCCGGTGATCAGGCAGGAGGCCGGGTCGGGCAGGTAGTCGTTGGCCGGTTGGCAATACAGCATCAGCGGCTCGCCGACTTCGTTAAGCTCGGCGTCGGTGCGAATGGCTGCAAACTGCGCCGGCCGGTCGCGGCGCGGGTCGATGCCGAAGGTTTCGTAGTCGTGCCAGAGGAAGGTGTGGGCCATGATCGTGTGCTTATAGCAGCGGTGAAAAAACGCGGGCCAAGGCCTCGCCCAGGCGTTCAAAAAAACGCGGGCGGCCTTTGTTCACGACGGCCCTTGCGCTTTTCAGATCTGTCTCGAACTGCGCGGTCAGCGCCTCGGCCAGCACGTTGCCATAGACCACGGCGCAAACCTCGAAATTGAGCCGGAAACTGCGGTTGTCGAAGTTGGCGGTGCCGACGATGGCGCAGTCGTCGTCAATCACCAGCGTCTTCGAATGCAGCATGCGGGCCTCGTACTCCCAGACCTTGACGCCGGCGGCGAACAGGTCGTCGTAGTAGGAGCGGGCCGCCAGCGTCACGACCAAAGAGTCGCTGCGGCGCGGCACCAGCAGCCGGACATCGGCACCGCGCAGTGCGGCGCTGGTCAGCGCCAGCAGCGCCGCTTCGGTCGGCACGAAATACGGTGTGGTAAGCCAGGCGCGCTGGGTGGCGGCGTTGATGGCGGCAACCACCATGCGGTGAATCGGTTCGAGCGGTGTGTCCGGCCCGCTGCTGACGATCTGTACCCCAATGCTGCCGGCGTCCACCTTGGCGAACAAGGATTCGAGGGTTTCACGAACGTCTCTGGCCTCGGCCGAGTCGTCTCCTGCTGCGTAGATCCAGTCCTCCAGGAAGGTGGTCTGCAGCCAGCGCACCCCGCTGCCCTCGATGCGCAGATGCGCGTCGTGGTAAGCGTCGCTGCGTGTGCGCTCGTCTTCATCGTCGGTGATGTTGACGCCGCCGGTAAAGCCGACCCGGCCGTCGCACACCACGATCTTGCGGTGCGTGCGGTAGTTGGTCACCGGCCGCAGACGCCGACCGACGCGCATGTCGTGAAACAGCAAGACCTGAACCCCGGCCTCGGTCATGCATGTCATGAAGCGGCTACCGAGGCTTTTGCCACCCAGCGCGTCGATCAGCAGGCGCACCTTCACGCCTGCTTGCGCACGTTCGATCAACAGCTCGCTCAGGGCCGTGCCGATCTTGTCGTCGGCAAAAATGTAGTACTCAAGGTGGACGTGGTGCCTGGCCTGTCTGACGGCTTCAAAAATCGCGTCGAAGGTGCGGGCACCGCCGGAAAGGAAATCGACCCGCACCGCACTGGAAACCGGGATTCCGCAGCTGGCTTCCCCCAGCGCGGCCATTTGCCGGAGCTCGGGCGGTGCGGCTTCGGCGGCGTCGTACAGCCGGGCGAAATCGGCGCTCGCATGGGCGCCAGCCTGAAGGCGAAGCCGTCGCCTGCGCTGCCTGCGCAAACGCTGCGGCCCGAAAAAATAGTAGATCGCGAAACCCGCGAAGGGCAAGGCCGCCAGCGCCAGGATCCAGCCTATCGTGGCCACCGGCTCGCGCTTTTGCAGCACGATCCAGATTGAAAGTATCGCGATATAGCCGGTCCAGGCGAACGACAAGCCGGTCACCCACTCGCTGCTCAATTCGGGAAGTGTCAAGGTCACCGAGGGTCAATCGCAAAAGAAAAAGGCCGCGAGCGGAATGCTCGCGGCCTTCGATGGGCAGGCAGGGCCAGGGTGCAGTTTGCGCGGCGTGAGCCTATAGCCCCATAAAGCGCCCAGGAACCTAGCCGGTCGCAGTTTCCTCTGCTTCAGGCTTGTTGCGGCCTTCGCGCTTTGGCAGTGGCTGGATGTCTAGCTGGACTTCGCCGTTCTCGACGCCCTTATCGTCCGTCGTGATCTTCATATCGACCTCAAGCCGGCCGCCATCAATCAGACGGCCAAAAAGCAGCTCGTCGGCCAGTGCGCGCCGGATGGTGTCCTGAATCAGCCGCTGCATCGGCCGTGCGCCCATCAGCGGATCGAAACCCTTCTTGCCGAGGTATTTGCGCAGCGTATCGGTAAACGTGACCTCGACTTTTTTCTCGGCGAGCTGGGTTTCCAGCTGCAGCAGGAACTTGTCCACCACCCGGAGGATGACGGTCTCGTCTAGCGCCTTGAAGCTCACCGTGGCATCCAGACGGTTGCGGAACTCGGGCGTGAACAGCCGCTTGATGTCGGCCATCTCGTCGCCGGCTTCGCGCGGATTGGTAAAGCCAATGGTCGCCTTGTTCATCGTCTCGGCACCGGCATTGGTGGTCATAACGATGATCACATTGCGGAAGTCGGCCTTGCGCCCGTTGTTGTCCGTCAAGGTCCCGTGGTCCATCACCTGCAGCAGCACGTTGAAGATGTCCGGGTGCGCTTTTTCGATCTCGTCGAGCAACAGCACGCAATGTGGCTTCTTGGTCACCGCCTCGGTCAGCAGCCCACCCTGGTCAAACCCCACATAGCCGGGCGGCGCGCCAATCAAACGGCTCACCGCATGGCGCTCCATGTACTCGGACATGTCGAAGCGGATCAGCTCAATGCCCATGATGTAGGCGAGCTGTTTGGCGGCTTCGGTCTTGCCAACCCCGGTCGGGCCGGAGAACAGGAAAGAGCCTATAGGCTTGTCGTCTTTGCCGAGACCTGAGCGCGCCATTTTGACGCTGGACGCCAGCACATCGAGCGCCTTGTCCTGGCCGAACACTACGCTTTTGAGGTCTCGCTCCAGCGTTTTCAGCTTGCCGCGATCGTCATTGGAGACGTTGGCCGGAGGAATGCGGGCGATTTTGGCAACGATCTCTTCGACTTCGGTCTTGGTGATGGTTTTTTTGCGCTTGTTGGCCGGCAAGATGCGCTGCGCCGCCCCGGCCTCGTCGATCACGTCGATGGCCTTGTCCGGCAGGTGGCGGTCGTTGATGTATTTCGCGCTCAACTCGGCTGCGGCCTGGAGCGCGGCAACCGCGTATTTCACGCTGTGGTGCTCCTCAAAGCGCGACTTCAAGCCTTTGAGAATTTCCACCGTTTCCTGCACCGTCGGCTCAACCACATCGACTTTCTGGAAGCGCCGCGACAGCGCGGCGTCTTTCTCAAAAATACCCCGGTACTCGGTAAACGTTGTCGCGCCTATGCACTTGAGCTGGCCCGAACTCAGGGCCGGCTTCAACAGGTTCGAGGCGTCCAGCGTTCCGCCCGAGGCTGCACCGGCACCGATCAGCGTGTGAATCTCGTCGATGAACAAAATGCCGTTGGGCTTGTCTTTCAGCGCTTTCAGCACGCCTTTGAGGCGCTGCTCGAAGTCGCCCCGATACTTGGTGCCGGCCAGCAGCGCGCCCATGTCGAGCGAATACACCTGGGCTTCCGCCAGAATTTCAGGCACATCTTTTTGCGTGATGCGCCAAGCCAAACCTTCGGCAATTGCCGTCTTGCCCACCCCGGCTTCGCCGACCAGCAAAGGATTGTTCTTGCGGCGCCGGCAGAGGATCTGTATGACGCGTTCCACTTCGTACTGGCGACCGATAAGCGGATCGATCTTGCCGTCGCGAGCCAACTGATTGAGGTTCTGCGTGAACTGTTCGAGCGGCGAAGCCTTCTCATTTTTTTCTACGGCTTCCTCGTTTTCGGCCGCGCTTTCCCCAGACTTCAGGGGCTCGGGCGGATCACTTTTCTTGATGCCATGGGCAATGAAGTTCACCACGTCAAGCCGCGTGACCCCCTGCTGGTGCAGGTAATACACCGCGTGCGAGTCCTTCTCGCCGAAGATGGCGACCAGCACGTTGGCACCGGTGACTTCCTTCTTGCCGTTGCCGGTGGACTGCACATG
>JAJAYS010000101.1 GCA_026786065.1 Polaromonas sp. | reverse complement strand
GGCGCTGCCGCTTGTAAGTTGTCAATCGGGGCCTGAACGTTCGAGGAAGCAAACCGCGCCCATCGGTACAGCTTTCGTGCGCAACCAGCACGTTTACATCGAAATTAGACACGAACCACGAGTTTCCCACATTGCCTAAAGAATTTCAAATAGCGCCACGTGATTTCATAATATGGAATTAGCGGAACGCCGGGGTGGAGCCCTCCCTCTAAACTCACCACACCGCCCATGTCATCACAAAAAACGACCGACGCTCCCGTCGATGGCCGACCCCATGCGCTGGCACTTTGGCGCCGCTGGTGGCGGCGCCAGTCTCCCGCCCGGCAAGACCGCTTCATCACGTTGGGACCTTTGCTTGCAGTGGTACTTTTTCTGGCTGCAGTCGTCGCGGCTTTTGCCTACTTGCGTATCGAGGAAGTGGACCGCGAACAGGAGGCGGTGCGCCGCGATGTCGAATATGCCCAGCAGCGCCTGCGGCTACGTTTGCTCGAACGCCAGGAGCAGTTGATGCGCATCGCGCGCGACGTGGCGAACAAGGAAGTCGATGTCGCCGAATTCGTCGTGCAGGCCGAGTCGCTGGTCAATCAGTACCCTGAACTTATGGCGGTGAGCTGGGTCGATAACCGGCGCCGCATTCAAGCCGTTTACGCATCTGCCAGTGCCAGCCCAAACCAGTCTCGCGGCGCCGGCGAGACCATCCGGCCCGGCGAGAACGAGGGCACTTTCGAGCTGGCCCGCGACCTGCGCCAGCCGGTCTATTCGCGGCCGATGCTGACACGCGAGATTGGCGGCTTTAACGCACCGACTCTGCAATTGCAGGTTCCGCTGGACGATCAGGGCAAGTTCGGCGGCGTCGTCATCGGTGAGTATTCGGTCGATGGCCTGCTCCGTTTTGGCGTGCCGACGGAGGTCGCCGCCAAATACGCGGTTTCACTGATCGACGACAAGAATCGCACCCTGGCGGGCAGCGTGGTGCCTTCGCAAAATCGGGAAAGCAGGGTGCTGCCGTGGTCGCAGGCCCCAGCCACCTACGAGATCCCGGTGTCGCTGGTTGGCAATGCGCTGCTGATCCGCGCCGAAGGCTATCGCTCGTCGCTGGGCGCCGTCGGCAGTGGGTTTTTCTGGCTGGTGTCGGCGCTCAGCGCGCTGACGGTCTGGATGCTGCTGGGCAACTGGCGCCACACCCGAAAGCGGGTGCAGGCGCAGCAGGCGCTGATCACCGAAACCAACTTTCGCCGGGCGATGGAAAACTCCATGCTCACTGGTATGCGCGCGCTGGATCTGCAGGGCCGCATCACCTATGTCAATCCGGCTTTCTGCCAGATGACCGGTCTTGCCGAAAGCGATCTGGTGGGCCGCGTGGCGCCCTTCTCGTACTGGCCTGCGGCTGAGATCGATGCCTGGCGTGCGAGACTGGACGACGAGCTGAACGGCCGGGCGCCGCCGGGCGGATTCGAGGTTCGCGTCCAGCGGAAAAACGGCGAAGTCTTCGACGCCCGCATGTACGTGTCGCCGCTGATCGATCCGCGCGGTCAGCAAAGCGGCTGGATGACCTCGATGACCGACATCACCGAGCAGAAACGGGTGCGCGAGGAACTGTCGGCGTCGTACGAGCGCTTTACGACGGTTCTTGAAGGGCTGGACGCCGCAGTCTCGGTCGCACCGCTGGGCAGCGAGGAGCTGCTTTTTGCGAACAAGCTGTATCGGGCCTGGTTTGGTGCAGAAGTCTCGGGCCACATCGATCTGATCGCCCATGCCGGCGTGCCGCCGACCCCGCGACTTGGCGATTCGCTCGATCCAGTGGACGGGCTGGTTGGCCTGCCAACCGACTCATTGACCGCTGCGCAGGCCGAGAATGCCGAAATATACGTTCCTGAGCTCACGAAATGGCTGGAGGTACGTTCGCGGTACCTGACCTGGGTTGACGGCCGCCTAGCCCAAATGGTGATTGCAACCGACATCACGCCGCGCCGGCTTGCTGAAGCACAGGCGGCGCAGCAGACCGAGCGGGCTCAGACGGCCAGCCGCCTTATAACGATGGGCGAGATGGCGTCAAGCGTTGCGCATGAGTTGAATCAACCGCTGACGGCCATCAACAACTATTGCAACGGCATGGTCTCGCGGATCAAGGGCAACCAGATCAGCAGCGAAGACCTGCTGGTGGCACTGGACAAGACCGCGCGCCAGGCGCAGCGCGCCGGGCAGATCATCCAGCGCATCCGCTCTTTCGTCAAACGCAGCGAGCCCAACCGCACCCATGCCGATGTCGCCAGCATGGTCAACAACGCAATGGAATTGGCCGAGATCGAACTGCGCAGACACAACGTGCGGCTGAGTCACTACATCGCCGCGCGGCTTCCCAAAATCATGGTCGATCCAATCCTGATCGAGCAGGTTTTGATCAACCTGATGAAAAACGGCGCCGAGTCGATTGCCCATGCGCACCTGCCCGCTGCGCGGCGCAACGTCGAGTTGCGTGTGGTGCCAAAACGCATCGAAGAGCAAAACGTCGTCGAGTTTTCGGTGCTTGATTCCGGCCGGGGCTTATCGCCCGAAGTGACCGCGCGCCTTTACGAGGCGTTCTACTCGACCAAGGCCGAAGGCATGGGCATCGGACTGAAGCTGTGCCGAAGCATTGTCGAGTCGCACCAGGGTCGGATGCAGGCCGAGAACCTCTACAATGTCGAGGACATCATCGGCTGCCGTTTTACCTTCTGGCTTCCGGTCACACCACTGCCGTCGCCGCTCCCCGGCGCTGCAGAACTCGGCACCAACAAAGGCGCCGACGTTCACTGATTGCCCTTAGCAGGGCACACCGCAGCGCTTTTTTGACGAAAGTTTCGCATGAGCTTGATCCCCAAAAAAGGCACGGTCTATGTCGTTGACGACGACGAAGGTGTGCGCGATTCGCTGCAATGGCTTCTTGAAGGCAAGGACTACCGGGTACGCTGCTACGACTCGGCAGAGACTTTTTTGAGTCGCTACGACGCACGCGAGGTCGCGTGCTTGATCGTGGATATCCGGATGAACGGCATGACCGGCCTTGAACTGCAGGACAAGCTGGTTGAGCGCAAGTCGCCACTGCCCATCGTCTTCATTACCGGTCACGGCGACGTGCCGATGGCCGTGACCACCATGAAAAAAGGCGCGATGGATTTCATCCAGAAGCCGTTTCAGGAACTGGAGCTGGTCAACCTGGTTGAACGCATGCTCGAGCAGGCCAGGGACGCGTTTACCGAGCACCAGCAATCGGCCAGCCGCGAAGCGCTGCTAGCCAAGCTGACCTCGCGCGAAGCGCAGGTGCTCGAGCGCATCGTCGCCGGCCGGCTCAACAAGCAAATTGCCGACGACTTGGGCATCAGCATCAAGACGGTCGAGGCTCACCGCGCCAACATCATGGAAAAGCTCAACGCCAATACCGTGGCCGACCTGCTGAAAATCGCGCTCGGCTCCAGCACGCAAAAAAGCTGAATGCCTTTCCGGCACCCGCTTGGGGTGCTGCCTGGAGCCG
>JAJAYS010000100.1 GCA_026786065.1 Polaromonas sp. | reverse complement strand
GTGCGAGACTTCATCTCCAAAATCATGCTTGAGGCCAAAGAGATAGGCGCACGCATCGGCATCCAGATTGACCAGCAGCCGGAAGACCGGCATGCGGTTACGCTCAAGCTCGGCCCCTTCAAGACCTCGATGCTGCAGGACGTGGAAGCCGGCAAGCCGGTCGAGCTGGATGCGCTGGTGACCGTGGTCCGGGAACTATTGCTCCGGCCCTGAGAAGTCTTAAGCCGCATAGCGAACCCGACGATCCTGAAAGTAGCTCATAACGCGCTGGGGGTTTTGCTCCAGCATCGCCATGTGATCGTTCGCGGCTTCACGTAATCTGGCCTTGGTTCTGATGGGCACACGCTTGCCCATCTCCTGCTTCAAATCGGCGTTCAGCCGCTCCTCAGGGTTGAGTTGTGGGCTGTAGCTGGGCAGGTAAAACAGCTCAATTTGATCTTGCCGCTCTGCCACCCAAGCCTTGACGAGTTTGCTGTGATGTACCCTCAGATTGTCCAGGATCAGGAAGACTTTTTTGCCCGCGTCTTTGATCAGCGCTTGCAAGAATTCGATGAGCTTTTCGGCGTCGAACGCCTCGTCAATAATCATCCAGCGCGTCTTGCCCTGGTTCGTCACCGTGGCAATCATCAAGAGCTTTTGGCGCGTGCCGCCCACCGCCATGGCAACCGGTGTTTTGCAGGCCGGCGCGAAGCCCCTGCCGCGCACATCGGTGTTGACCAAAGCAGTCTCGTCTCCCCAGTGGATCTCAGCTCCCTTTGATCGGGCTCGTTTCTCAATGGCGGGGTACTCCCCCTCTAGCCAAGCCTGCACCGCCGCAGGGCTTTGTCCATAGGCTCGTTTGATCGGCTTTTGCGGTGTGAAACCCCAGCGGGTGAGGTATTTCCCGACGCTGCGAGTTCGCAGCTCGATGCCAAATTCTTGCTCGATAAGCTGACCGACTGCCGCGCGGCTCCACAGGTGAAAGTCCATCTTGAGTTGCTCCGGGCGCTTGTCGATGATCATGCGCTGGATGGTGTCTTCTTGCACCTGACTGAGCACGCGACCATCGCCTCTGGGGCGCCCGCGTCGAGCTGGTCGGATGGCGCTCCAACCGCCTGCCTCAAACAGATCAATAGCAGCTCGCACGGTCGGTTAGCTCAACCCAGTCATCGTGACGATCTGCATGATCCTGATCACCCGCGCAGGCCGCACCTTCGGCCGAATGCGAGGCGCCCTGTGCGCACCACCGCCCGGTGCGGCTGAACTGGGCCAAGCTGCTCAAGCGCGTGTTCGAGATCGACATCGTGCACTGCCCGAACTGCGACGGCGAGTTGAAGATCATCGCGGCGATCCTTGAGTAGCCGGCGATCGCGAAGGTCCTCACGTACCTGGGTCTGCAGGCCCGGACGCCGCCGCGCGCGCCCAGCCGTAGGTTGCCACTGCAAGCAGCCTGACATCCAGCAACCAATACCTTTCAGGCGGCCCAGTGGCCAGGGCCGCTCGGGTCGGCTGCGCCAAGGCTTCTCAAAGCGAGAGTTTCGCACCGGATCGCCCGGGAAAACCCTAAGACGGTCGCCATGGATGAAGCTCATTTGGGCTGCGATCGACCCTCAACAGGCCGCTGCCGAACCTTAGGACCACACCATTGGGTGGTCAAGCGCTTTGCCCGGGGGGTCTTTGGGAGAAAAAAGAGCGTTTGAATTTCCGATCCTCCATCCAGCAGGCATCACTCACGGTGAAGACCCACCCATCTATAGTCTTTATCTGGGGAAGGCTACAGAGGCGGCCAAAAACCAACTGCGCCTGCCGTCCTTTGATTTCAAACTGCCGACATCTGCGAGCAGGCATGCCGACATCACAAGGGCCGGGCACACCGCACGGCACAAGCCCGAGACAGTGTGGCCGCCAATCGGCTGATGGCGCTTATTTCACCGTCACCGTGATGGTCTTGGAATAGTTCGGGCCCATGCTGAGGTGCTTGCCATTGGCAACCTGCATGGTGAGTTTGTAGGTGCCTGGCGGCAGATTCACCTCGATCTCATCCTGGCCCTTACCCATGTGGATGTGCTTTTTGGTGAACGGAATTTCTTCGCCGGTCGGCATGCTGTCCATGTCGACAAGGATGTGGTGGTGCCCGCTACCTGCTGTCACCTCCCCGGCCGGTTCAATTTTTACACCCTTGGCCATTAACTTCACCTTGAACGGACTGGTAACGCTCGCGTCATTTTTGGGCTCGGCGAAGCCAACGGTTACTGAGGCTTGCGCAGTGAAGTGCGCGCCCTGCAAGGCGGCGGCGGCAATGAGGGCATAGGCGAATCGCTTATTCATGGTGATGCTTTCTAGATTGAGGTGGAGCGGGGCTGATTGACATGGGCAACATGCCCACAGACGAATCAGCCGACCCGCAGTGAGTTCTTCGGCAGTCTGAGCCGCACCTTGAGGGGAAAACTGTCAGAAGAATCTCAAACGTTTTCTAAAGATTCCCCAGGCAGCGACGAAAGAGATGTTGCCAGGGGCCGTGGGCTTTTGCGGCGATCGTCCGGACAGCCTTCCGGACACGACCACAGCACGCTGGTCACAAGAGGTTGTAAACACCATGATCGATTCAAGGAACCATTCCATCCGCGTGCGCTTGATGTTGGCATTCGGCCTGCTGCTGCTGCTTGGTGCGGTACAAGGCGTACTCGTGATGTGGTCGCAACAGAGAGCCAGCTTCGCCGTGAACGAACTGACGGATGCCGTCGTCATGAAACAGCAAGTTCTGTACAAGACGCAGGAACAAGTTGGCGAGTCAGCGCGCATCATGACGCAGTACCTTTTACTGCTCGACTTTCCATTGGCGAGTGAGTTTGCGAGCTCGTCGCAAACTCAACGGCGAGAAGCTCGGCTCGCACTTGACCGCCTTTTCGAGACCGTGAAGCAGTCTTATCCAGCCGATCAAATCGAAAAAATCCGTTCTGCCCAACAGGAGTTGGATGCGATGCAAGAGAAAGTTCTCGCCCACATCAAGGCGAACAAGAACGAATTGGCCGTGGGCCTGTGGGTCCGTGACAGCACCGTCTTGCTTTCAAAAGTCACTAAAGAGCTACAAGCTGCCCAATCGGTTTTTGATGGCGAATACCAAGCGGGCGTGACGGATATCAAGCGCCAACTGTTGATCACGGCTTGGGTGACCGGTTGCACATTCGCGGTGTCAATCGTCATCACCATTTTGCTGGCTTGGTTGCTGACCGCATCCATCGCGAAGCGGGTCGAGCATGCGCTGGCTGCGACCGAAGCGCTGGCTCAGGGACGGCTGAAAATGTCATCTGAAAGATCCGACCAACAGAGATCCCGAGATGCCAGTTCACGCGACGAACTCGCACGGCTGCAAAGCGCTCTGGCCCTGGCCAGCACCAATTTGCACGGCACGATTGTGAGAATTGGTCTTGCGTCGGATGCCGTTCGCGCGGCCTCTGGCGAGATCGCCGAGGGCAACGAAACACTGACAGTGCGTGCTGAGCAGCAAACAAGCAGCTTGCACAAGACCGGCCGTCTGCTGGAGGATTTGTTCGCCGCCGTGCAGCGCAACGCGCAAGCAGCCCGCACGGCCAACGATATCGCGGCAACAGCCGGAAAAGCCGCCGAACGGGGTGGGCAGGCAATGGTGCAAGTGGTGACCAGGATGAAAGAGATTCAACAGTCCAGCAGGCGAATCGCCGATGTCACTGGCGTCATCGATTCCATTGCTTTCCAAACCAACATACTCGCGCTCAATGCGGCGGTGGAGGCCGCTCGTGCAGGGGAGCAAGGCCGCGGATTTGCTGTGGTGGCGAGTGAGGTCCGAGTACTGGCGCAGCGTTGCTCCCAAGCTGCACGTGAAATCAAGGTGCTGATTTCATCCAGCGCGGAACGCGTGGACGGCGGAGAGCGGATGGTCTGCGACGCTGGAGACTCGATCCAAGAGCTGATATCCGAAGTACATCGGGTGTCCGGCCATCTCTCGAGTATTTCTAGTTCGTCGATCAATCAAGAATCTGACCTTGGGCAGATTTCAGGCGCGATGGGGCAGCTTGAAGCCTTGACTGCTGAGGCCGCGACGATGGTGGATCGCCACGCGAGAACCTCGCAGGGTCTCCAACTCCAAGCCGCAGAACTGAACGATGCAGTCTCTGTGTTCAAACTGGAGTACGAGCAACATTCCTGAGGCAACAAGACCCGCGTGGTCTTACCGCATCACCTTTGGCCCGCACGCTGGCCAGAAGGTCATGACGGTGCAAGGCGCGATGTCCAGGGACGCCCGCTTCAAGCAATCGCTGTGTGCCGATATCGACGGCATCTGCTTGCTCGGCGCCGTGCGCTGTGCTGCCCAGAACCGCCCGGCGCTAGAGCAACTGTGCCGCGCCATCGTCCGCCCAGCACTGGCCGCCGAGCGCGTACAAACCAGCGCTGCCCGGCAAGTCGTGCTCAAACTCAAAACCCCATTGGCGCGACGGCACCACGCACCTGGTGTTCCGGATAGGAAATTCGGTTCTTCCGGACTATTTGTGGGCGGTTTGCAGTGGTCCTGTGCCTCCGAGACGAGTTGCCCACTGCGTCGGTCGGTCGGTTCGTCGCAAGCGCCGACCGCCCGCCGCCGTGGACAACTCTGCACTGCCGACGGCGACGC
>JAJAYS010000099.1 GCA_026786065.1 Polaromonas sp. | reverse complement strand
GTTTTCCACGAACGGTTGGCCGGTTCGATAGACCACGTCAAGCAAGGCGGGAAATGGCTGACTGGCTATTTCGGCCAAGGCTTGGAGTACCGGCTTGCCCAAAATTTCGGGGCCGTGGCCGAGAGTGTCGTAAAGGCGCTGGTTGGCCTGCTCGTAAATGTGATTCGGACCGCGCAGCACCACACAGAAAGACGGCATGGTCTCGACCATCTGCGCCAGCCTGGTCTGGCCGGCTCGCCGCCTGGACTCGGACCGCGCGAACTCGGCGGCCACTCGGGTGCGCTCGGCCACACCCCGCAACGCTGCCATCTCTCGGTCGGTCCATTGCCTGGGTTCGCTCTGATGGACCCCGAAAGTAGCGACCAGCTCGCCGTTTTTCAGCAAGGGCACCTTCAGGTTGGCCACGATTCCAATCGCAGCGAAGTTGGCTTTCTCCGCATCCGGATACCGCGAGTCGCTTTTTAGCTCGCTGCAGACAATCTTGCGCCCCGCCTCGAGGTCGCTTTGCTTGCTGCCGCCGAGCTCACGCAGCGGATAGATGCCATCGATCTGTGCAACCCGGTCCACATAGCCTCGCTCGACCAGAACCTGGTCGTCTTCCAGCTTCTCGGCGGAGGTTACCCGGCTAGCCTGCAAATATTGTCCCAGCCGGGTGGCCGCCATCGCCTTGATGGCATGCGGGTCCGTCTGCGGGTGAATCGCATCGGTCAACCCGAGTTGAAACGCTTCGTGGTTTGTGACGCGGCGGGCTCGCGTTTGTCGGTCGCGCAATTGCCTGACCAGTTGCCAACCGATGGCCGTGTTTTCCAGTTCCTGGACCAGGGAACGCGCAGTCAGCCCCTCGACGCAGACATAGCCGTGCCCGCCGGCCTGCAACACCCGCTCGGCCTCGTCTCGCGTGTCGTCCGGGCTGACGACTACGACCGGGAAAACGGGCATGCCATCGGTACCGCAAAGCGCCATGAGCAGATGCATCGCGCCCATATCCGGAAGTTGGCTGGCTGACAACACGCGGTCGGGAGGAAGGTCGCTGTGCAGCGCTGCGCGCAGGACGTCTGCGCCGGTTTGCAGGTGCGTCACATGGCTAAGCTCGGTCCCGGCTTGCACCAGCATCTGCGCCAGGTTGCCGTAATCACTGATCCTGCCCTCGATAAGCACGCGCCGGATCAGCGGAAAAAGTATTCCTGCAGCCTGACTCATACCGCGCTCCGGTCAGACAGCAAGGCCGAGAAAGCTGGGTCTGATTCGGACGACGACGAAAAACGGGCTGGAGCACAGGCGAAAGCGGGCATGGATTGATGGCAATAGCTGCAGGAAAAAATGCCGGCGTTAAAAGCGAAGAGCCAGGGGACCTTCTGCATAAGCGTGGTTGGATTGAAGAGCTTGCCGCAGCGGGATCGAGACAGGCCGCAAGGCGTCTTACTTCAGCCAATATCCAAGGAATAAGCAAAAAAAGCAACTCAGCAGGCCGCCCGAGTTCAGCCGATTTCAAGCCGCAGAAATGAAGCAGGGAGTTCCAACAACTCTTTTTCTTCGCCGCTTCAAAACCGTCGCCTACTCCCATTTGCTATCGTATTAGTAGCTGTTAACGCCCATCGTAATTGGCTCCCGGCGGTAATTGTTCAATTTTATGGCGTGTCGGGCGCCCCGTTCATCCCGAGGGCGCGCCATTGGGGAATGTCCGAGCCCGCCATCAGGTAGCAGCCTTCAGGCGCCAAGTGACCTGCTTTGCGACCGGTCTAGAACCCACTTGCCCGCAGCAACCGACCCCCCGCTCAGCAGGCAGCCCCACGCAATATCCACCACCGAGATGTAAACCGGCCAGTCCGCCAGCATGGCCAGGTTGGTCAAATCGTAGGTCGCATAGGCGAACAAGCCGAACAGGGCACCCATGCCAGTTGCCTTTAGAAGCGAAGCGTTTTCGTGCGGTTTAAGCACGAAGATCGCCAACCCCAGTGGGTAAAGCAGGTAAAACGCCACCGCGGCCGGCCAGCTTGGGGTATCCGCCATCAAATGGCCTACGGCCGTCGCGTACCACTCGGTGGCGATCAAGCCGAGCCAAAGCGCGTCGAGCGCGAGCATGGTGGCCAGAACCGCCAGGTAAACGCGCAGGAATTTCGCCATTCGAGTAGATTCAGCCGCGCGTGTAAGGTGACTTTGGAATGTGCGGCTGCTTGCCCCCAGGTTCTTCCGAAGGAGCGTTGTCTGGCTTGGGATGCGGCAGGGTCTTGTTGGTGCCTTCTTCCCCAAAATCGGTGGATGGAGGCGCTGGTTTTTGGGGATCGCCTTTGCCTTCGCCCAGTGTCTTGCTGTCGGCGTCGGGGACTGCCGGTTCGTTTGAAACTCCCCGGTCAGGTCGGCCCGTGTCAGGCGCCTCACCCACGCTCACATCACCTGCGTTGCCAGCCATGCATGCCTCTGTTCAAAATAATCGGGAGCGTGAACGGTGAAACCGCACAAAAATGCTGATCGCTGCAAGCAGTACTCAGGTGGTGAAACTGCTTGGAGTGTGGTCCTCGCCGTCTCCGGAGCGGTCCATTTGGGACTTTTCAACCGGGAACGGCCAAAGGCTGCGAATACGCTGGATGGGGCTGCGCGGCGCAGGCTTGAACTCTTGCCCGCCAAAGGTGTGGCTTAAGCGACCGCTCTGCACGAAGTCTGGCGCGTCGATGTGTTGGTAGCCGAAGTTTTGAAGCATTTGGCAGTCCTTGCAGAGAAATTGGAAATCGACTGGATGCAGGATTGCATCGCTTTACCCTCGTCCTTTGTGAATTTACCCGATGGACGACATTACGTTTGCTGTTGAGCAAGCATACGCCTGTAGGACAAATTCGCCAGTTGGTTCAGTTGCGCCAGATGCTACCTCCCTGAAGCTGCGACCAGACAGACCCGAGGGACCCGTGCTACCGGTTCAACGTTTTCGACCCGTTCGACCCGCCGATCCACTTGCCCGCCGGAATGCGGCCGTCAAAAATTCGGATAACCCGTCACCAGTCTTGAACCGGCCCTAAAAACCCCATATGATTGGCACTCACCGTTACAGAGTGCTAACAACGGCACCCCAACCGGTTTTCGGAGGCGCCTCCCGCCGCGCGCGGCGCCTTTCGGCTATTCAATCCCAATGTTCTCAACAAGGAGCCCCCATGAAACTTCGTCCTTTGCACGACCGCGTGATCGTCAAACGCGTGGAAAACGAAACCAAAACTGCCTCCGGCATCGTCATTCCTGACAGCGCCGCCGAAAAACCGGATCAAGGCGAAATCCTGGCCGTCGGCCCCGGAAAGAAAAATGACAAGGGCGACGTGCATCCGGTCGGCGTGAAAGTCGGCGATCGCGTTTTGTTCGGCAAGTACAGCGGCCAGACCGTCAAGGTTGACGGCGACGAGTTGCTCGTCATGAAAGAAGAAGACCTTTTCGCCGTTGTCGAGAAATAAAGCTACTGCGCGATTCGCAGGCGTCATTGGGCAATGCTCGCAATCCTCATGGCATCAAGGCCATTGCGGTTGCTGCGCTCCACCTGCCTCGCCTAGAAACCGCTCGCTAAGCTTTTTTTCACGACAACCCGTTATTCGTAATTCACCCGTTTAAATTTTTAGGAGCCACTCATGGCAGCAAAAGACGTAATTTTCGGCGGCGAAGCCCGCGCCCGTATGGTTGAAGGCGTGAACATTCTCGCCAACGCGGTCAAGGTCACCCTGGGCCCCAAAGGGCGTAACGTGGTTCTGGAGCGCTCGTTCGGCGCCCCGACCGTGACCAAAGACGGTGTCTCCGTCGCGAAAGAAATCGAACTCAAGGACAAGCTGCAGAACATGGGCGCGCAGATGGTCAAGGAAGTCGCTTCCAAGACCTCCGACATCGCTGGTGACGGCACCACGACCGCGACCGTCCTTGCACAAGCCATCGTCCACGAAGGTATGAAGTATGTGGCGGCCGGCATGAACCCGATGGACCTGAAGCGCGGTATCGACAAGGCTGTCGCAGCCCTCGTCGAAGAACTGAAAAAAGCTTCCAAGGCCACCACCACGTCGAAAGAAATTGCCCAGGTCGGCTCGATCTCCGCCAACTCGGACGAAACCATTGGCAAGATCATTGCAGATGCAATGGATAAAGTCGGCAAAGAAGGCGTCATCACCGTCGAAGACGGCAAGTCGCTCGAGTCCGAGCTCGACGTCGTTGAAGGCATGCAGTTTGACCGCGGCTACCTGTCGCCCTACTTCATCAACAACCCTGAAAAGCAGTCGGCGATTCTGGACAACCCGTTTGTTCTGCTCTACGACAAGAAAATCAGCAACATCCGTGACCTGCTGCCGACGCTGGAACAGGTCGCCAAAGCTGGACGTCCGCTGCTGATCGTCGCTGAAGAAGTTGACGGCGAAGCCCTGGCAACGCTGGTGGTCAACACGTTGCGCGGCATTCTGAAAGTCGTCGCTGTCAAGGCACCAGGCTTCGGCGACCGCCGCAAAGCCATGCTGGAAGACATTGCCTGCCTGACCGGCGGCAAAGTGATCGCCGAAGAAGTCGGCATGTCGCTCGAAAAAGTGACGCTGGCCGATCTGGGCCAGGCCAAGCGCATCGAAGTCGGCAAGGAAAACACCATCATCATCGACGGTTCCGGCGAAGCCAAAGACATCGAAGCCCGCGTCAAGCAAGTCCGTGTTCAGATCGAAGAAGCGACCAGCGATTACGACCGTGAAAAACTGCAAGAGCGCGTGGCCAAGCTGGCCGGCGGTGTTGCGGTGATCAAGGTTGGCGCGGCCACCGAAGTCGAAATGAAAGAGAAAAAAGCCCGCGTTGAAGACGCACTGCACGCTACCCGCGCTGCAGTCGAAGAAGGCATTGTGGCTGGCGGCGGCGTGGCGTTTTTGCGCGCCAAGCAAGCTGTTGGCAACCTCAAGGGAGACAACGCCGACCAGGACGCCGGCATCAAGCTGGTGATGCGCGCCATCGAAGCGCCACTGCGCGAGATCGTTTACAACGCAGGCGGCGAAGCCTCTGTGGTGGTGAACGCCGTGCTGGCCGGCAAAGGCAACTACGGCTTCAACGCCGCCAACGACACCTACGGCGACATGATCGAAATGGGTATCCTGGACCCCACCAAAGTGACCCGCACGGCCCTGCAAAACGCAGCGTCCGTCGCCAGCCTGATGCTGACGACCGAAGCCATGATTGCCGAGGCCCCGAAGGACGAATCCGGCTCGGGTGGCGGCATGGGCGGCGGCGGCATGGGTGGTATGGGCGGCATGGGCGGCATGGACATGTAAGAGCCACAGCGCTGCAGGCGGAAACGCCTGTTTGTCTGTAAAAATCCCCGTCCGGTGAGAACCGGCGGGGATTTTGCATTTGGCACTTAAGTAAGTGCTCGCCAAAGAAAGCGCTGGCTACCGGTCCGGCGCAAAATGAAAAAAGCCGCCTTTCGGCGGCTTTTCAAGTAGCCCAGGGGACTGGATCAGAAGGCGTGGAAAACACCGAGGGACAAACGGGTGGCGGAAGTCTGGCCGGTAGCGGTAATCAAGCCAAGGGCGGTGTCCGCAGCCAGCCCCGAGCCGGCTTTGGCATAGGTGGCGATCGTGTAAAGGGTGGTGCGCTTGCTCAGTGTGTATCTGGCCAGGCCCACGACCTGATCGGCCTTGGCACTTAGATCGCCGGAGCGCTTGATGTTGTAGTAACCGGCGGTGAGCGTCAGCGCTGGCATCGGCAGAAAATCGACACCCACACCGGCAACCGCGATCTTCCGGCTGGTCGCATCGACTTCACTCTCGGTGTAGGTTCCGCGAATCGCAAAAGCATTGCTGATCGAAAACTTGGCACCGCCGCCTACCAGGGTGAGCTCTTGGCTGTCTGTCCGGTTGTTCAGCTTGCTGTAGCCGAGCGACGCGGCAAACGGCCCGGTGATGTACGACCCGACGATGCCGGCATAGGTGTTGGCAGAACTGTTGCCGGCCTGCTCGCCAAAACCGTACATCAGCGCGCCACCGAAGCCGCTGAAGTTGGGCAGTGCGTAGCGAATCGAGTTGTTCTGGCGCAGCGCAGCGCCGCCGTCGTTGGTACCAAAGGAACTGAAAAGCGCGCCGGAGTTCAGTGCGCTGAAAGCCACATTCGGGTTGATGGCAGGTTGCGCGAAGCCGATCGGATCGACCGACGCGACAGCGTCAACGCCCACCATGTTTTGCCGACCCAAAGTGAGTGCACCAAAACCGCCCGAGAAACCAAGCGTAGCCTGGCGGTCGAACAAGGACGAGGTGGTTCCGCCAGCCGACGGGACCACGGTGGAGGTGCCTGCCGTGGTGGTGTTGCCGCCAAAACCGGCGCCAAAAGCGCCGGTGTCGTTGCCAACGGTGCCTTCCAGGTTGAAATTGGCCTTGAGGCCGCCGCCGAGGTCTTCGCTGCCGCGCATGCCCCAACGCGAAGTGGCCAGTTGGCCTGCATCGATACTGGTGCGGGAGCCGCCAACCTGTTTGGTGGTGTAGACCACGGCGGCATCGACGATACCGTACAGGGTGACCGAAGATTGCGCCATCGCGGTGGCGGACAACATGCTCAAGCCGATGGCCGCGGTAATTGCATTCAATTTGTTCATTGTGTTCCAGGAGTTTATTTATTGATCGTCTGTGAAACAGACACGTTTACCAGCGTGAACTGACACCGACATTCAGAGGTTACAAATGGTAAGGACTCTGGTAAACGGGGGTTCACCCGTGGGGGCAGCCCCGCCCTTAGCGTAAAAGCCGCCTGGCAAACCGCTACCGGCTGGTGAAAAAGCGGTTTTTCCCTCTGGCGGACAGAAACTGCGTTCAAAGATGCAGCCCTATCTCGAACGAATTCGCTAGTGCGTTTTTTGGCAGCCAGTTTCACCAGCGTGGTCACAGTGCAACAAACAGCGACTGCAAGCGTTTGATGCGGTGCCAACCCACGGATGGGCATGGTTTTCTCAACTGCCTGAGGCTTCAGCAGCGCGCTGCGTTGGTGCGTTGGTGCGTTATTTGCCGGTTCGCGCGCTCAGGGCTTCAGCGCCCGCGCTGCGGCTCGCGCAGCGATGCCAGACCCGGAATGCGTGCATCAGTCGCTATAATTTCAGGAGCTTCTAACTCCCGTATATATTGGCTAAGACGCCTATTTGACCAACATTTTTCGCAGCAAACCGGCCGTTGATCCGTCCAGCCCGCCTGCGTCGCCGCTGACCAGCCTGGCCTCAATGTCGGTGGCCAGCACCTTGCCCAGCTCGACCCCCCACTGATCGAAGCTGTTGATGCCCCATATCGCGCCGCTGACGAATACCCGGTGTTCGTGCAACGCGATCAGCGCGCCCAGGCTGTCCGGCGTCAACGCATCAAGCAGCAAGAAGGTGCTCGGCCGATTGCCCGGAAAGTGCTTGTGGCCGCCACTGTCTGCCTTGCCCAGCATCAACGCCTGCGCCTGGGCCAGCGCATTGGCGAGCAGCTTGGCATGGTGGCCGGGCAGGCCGTGGCCGGGCTTGGCCAGCGCGACAAATTCAACCGGGACCACGCTGGTTCCCTGATGCAGCATTTGAAAATACGCGTGCTGGCCATTGGTTCCGGGTTCGCCACACAACACAGGCGCGGTGTCAAAGGGCAGCGCCTGGCCATCGGCATCGACGCGCTTGCCGTTGCTCTCCATCTCCAGTTGCTGCAGGTAGGCCGGCAAGCGGCGCAGGGCGCTGCTGTAGGGCGCGATGCTGCGGCTGGTGAAGCGGTAAAAGTTGCGATACCAGACATCAAGCAGGCCGAGCCGAACCGGCAGGTTGTGCTCCAGCGGCGCGCTGCGAAAGTGCGCGTCCATCTCGTGGGCGCCGGCCAGCAAAGCCCGAAAACCGGCGCTGCCGATCGCGATGGCAATCGGCAAACCGATGGCCGACCAGAGCGAGTAGCGCCCGCCCACCCAGTCCCAAAAGCCGAAGGTGGTGGTGATGCCGAACTGCCCGGCCGCCGCCACGTTGGTGGTCAGCGCTGCAAAGTGGCGGGAAGTGTCGGTGCCGCCCGTCGCCTCGAACCATTCTTTGGCCGAGCGCGCATTGGTCATCGTTTCGGTGGTGGTGAAGGTTTTCGACGCAATAAGGAACAGCGTGCTTTCAGGCTTGCACTGTGCAAGTACGCCGGCCAGCTCCTGCCCATCGACGTTCGAGACGAAATGCAGACGCTGGCCGGGCGCGGCGAACTCGGCCAACGCCAGCACCGCCATCTGCGGCCCGAGGTCGGAGCCACCTATGCCGATGTTGACCACGTCGGTGATGCGCGCATCGGCACGCACCGCGTCGGCGTAAGCCAGCATGGCCTGCAGCACCGGCTCAACCAGCGCTGGCTCAACCAGAACAGGCGCAAACTGCGCCGCCTGGGCACCTGCATTTGCTATAGTATTAATAGCTTTAGACGCCCGTATTAATTGGTCTTCAGGCTGATTTCTCAAAAATATATGGCCTACGGCGCGCTGCTCGGTGTGGTTGATCGGCGCGCCAGCAAACATCGCGTCTCGGTAGTCCTCGAGTGCGCACTGCCGCGCCAGAGTAAACAGCAGCTGCTCGCTTTCCGTATCGATCAGGTTTTTCGACAGGTCGGCAAAGACATGCGGCGCCTGCTGGCTGAAACGATCAAAGCGCTGCGCATCGGCGGCAAAGGCGCGGCGCAGATCAAAGCGCTGCGCCGAGCTTTCAAATTGGGCCTGAAGCTCAGCCCAGGCGGGGGTCTTGTCACAGCGCATGCGCATCATCTTCTGGCTCCGGTTGGCCGGGCCGCCTCAGGCGGCCAGCATCAGCTTCTCAAGTTTGATCGTGTCGGCCGAAAAAGCGCGTATGCCTTCGGCCAGTTTCTCGGTCGCCATTGCGTCCCCATTGAGTGCGTACCGGAACCCGGCCTCGTCGAATTGGGCATGCGGCAGGTCGAGATGGCGCGCCGCACCGGCGTCCAGCGCGCGGGCCAGTGGCGCCTCGGTTTGGGCCAGGCCGGCAAGCAGCTCGGGGCTGATCGTCAGCAGGTCGCAGCCGGCCAGCGCAGTGATTTGCCCGATGCTCCGAAAACTCGCGCCCATGACTTGGGTAGCTATGCCGAATTTTTTGTAGTAGTTGAAGATCTCTCTGACCGACTTGACGCCGGGATCGTTCGGGCCGGCCTGTTCGGCCTCAATCCACGCAGGGCCAGCCGATTTTTTGTGCCAATCGTAAATCCGGCCAACAAACGGCGAAATCAGCCGCACCTGCGCGGCGCCGCAGGCCACCGCCTGACAGAAGGCGAACAGCAAGGTCAGATTGGTGTGGATGCCCTGCTGTTCGAGCTGCCCGGCGGCGCGGATGCCTTCCCAAGTGGCGGCGACTTTGATCAGCACGCGCGCGCGGTCCACGCCTTCGGCTTCATACAGCGCAACGATACGCTGGCCGCGCGCCACGGTGGCGGCACTGTCAAAGCTCAGGCGCGCATCGACCTCGGTTGAAACCCTGCCGGGCACCACCTGCAAAATCTCGCAGCCAAAGCGCACCAACAGGCGATCCATCGTTTCGTCCAGCACGGCGTGCCTGAACCGGTTCACCGTGGCGCTCAACAAGGGCGCATAGTCGGCTTTCTGCACCGCCTTGAGAATCAGCGACGGGTTGGTCGTCGCGTCTTGCGGGCGAAATTGCTGGAGCTGTTTGAAGTCGCCGGTGTCGGCCACCACGGTGGTAAATTTTTTGAGCGCTTCGAGCTGGTTCATGCGCAAAGTGTAGAACGGCGGGCTGGCCGGGCATGTCGGAAGAGCGCCCGCAAGAGTTACTGAAAACTCTGGATAATAAGAAACTTAATTACATCCAACCCCGCCGGATCCGCTTGCATCTGGCACCCAACCTTGCATCTTCCCAATGAGCTTTGACCTCGTTCTCTTCGGCGGCACCGGCGATCTGGCTTGGCGCAAAATCATGCCGGCGCTGTTTCAGGCGTTTCGCCACGGCTCCCTGCCAGCCGGCGGGCGCATCGTCGGGGTGGCGCGCGACGGCCTGACCGACACGCAGTACCGCGAGCTCATCAAGGCCCGCTTCGATCAGGTCGAGCTGGCAAAACGGCCGAGTGACGACGAATTTTCGCGTTTCGCCGCGATGCTTGAATATTTGCGCATGGACTTGTCGCAACCGGCCGACTACACCGCGCTGGCCGACAAGCTCAAGCAACGCAACGCCGATACGGTGGTGATGTACCTTGCCACTGCGCCCGGCCTGTTCACCACGGTCTGCGACCAGATTGCAGCAGCCGGCTTGAATGGACCGCAAACCCGCGTCGTGCTGGAGAAGCCGCTGGGCCACGACCTTGCGTCGAACCGGGCCATCAATGAGACTGTGCGCCGCGTGTTGAAGGAAGAGCAAGTCTTTCGCATCGACCACTACCTGGGCAAGCAGTCGGTGCAAAACCTGCTCGCATTGCGTTTTGGCAACGCGCTGTTCGAGCCGCTGTGGCGGCGCGAGCTGATCGCCAACATCCAGATCACCATTTCAGAAAAGCTGGGCATCGAAAAGCGCGGCGCCTTCTACGACAACACCGGCGCGCTGCGCGACATGGTGCAAAACCATGCGCTGCAGCTGCTCTGCGCCGTCGCCATGGAACCGCCCATTGACGCCGGGGCTGACGCCATCCGCGACGAAAAACTCAAAGTGCTGCGTTCGCTCAAACGCTGGACGCCGCAAACCCTCGGTCAGCATGTGGTGCGCGGGCAATATGCCAGCGGCAATGCCGATGGCGAGATGGTGCCCGGTTACGCGAGCGAAAAAGGCGTGCGGCCGGGCAGCACGACCGAAACCTTTGTCGCGCTGCGCACCGAAATTGCCAACTGGCGCTGGGCCGGCGTGCCCTTTTACATCCGCACCGGCAAGCGCCTGGCCGGGCAGGACGCGCACATCGAGGTCAATTTCCGGCCGGCCGCGCACGCCATTTATCCGTCCTCGCTGGGCGGCTCCAACGCACCTAATCGCCTGGTCATCAACCTGCAACCCAGAGACGGCCTGGAACTGCATCTGATGGCGCAGGGCGCGGACTCGCGCGGTGCCCGTAGCGCGCCCTTGCATACCTTGGCCCCGGTGCAGCTGGACCTCGATTTCGACAAGCGCTTTGGCTCCGAACGCGTAGGCGCTTACGAGCGCTTGTTGCTCGACGTAATTGCCGGCCGGCTCAACCTTTTCGTGCGCAGCGACGAGCAAGAAGAAGCCTGGCGCTGGGTCGAGCCCATCCTGGACATGTGGAGTGCCGACCCGACCGGACCCAGGCCTTACGCCGCCGGCACCTGGGGGCCGAGCGCGGCCAGCGCCATGATTGCGCGGGACGGGTATTGCTGGAGCGAGGAGTGTTAGCCCCCACGCTCCCCACTGCGTGTGGTTCGCCGCCCCCCGAGGGGGCCACCCCGTCTGCGGCCCGGCAAAGCCGGTTCCGCGGTTCGGACTGGGTTTTAGGGGACCAGTTGCCAGGCAGAGCGCGACACGAAGTGCGCGAGCGTCGGGTCGATCTTTTCAAGCAGGGGCCGCGGGACTGGCTTCGCCAGACCGCAGGCGCAGCGGCCCCCTCGGGGGGGCAGGGAGTTACGCATAGCGAACGACCGTGGGGGCAATTTCCTTGATTGACCGGATCAAAGCCTCGCTGCCTTCGCTGGCCCCGGCGGAGCAGCGGGTTGCGCAACTCGTGCTGGCCGACCCCCGCCTGTTTGCCAAGCTGCCGATTTCCGAGCTGGCGCTACGGGCGGGAGTCAGCAAGCCGACCGTCGTGCGGTTTTGCCGCAGCGTCGGCTACGACGGCCTGACCGACTTCAAGCTCAAGCTGGCCGGCAGCGTCAGCGAAGGCGTGCCTTTCATTCACCGCAGTGTCGATGCGGACGACAAAACAGCCGACGTGATGGTGAAGGTGATAGACAACACCGTCGCGGCCTTCCTCAAATACCGCAACGACGCCAGTTCGGTCGCAATCGGCAGGGCGACCGACGCCCTGCTGTCCACCTACCACGCCGGCAAGCGCATCGAATTTTTTGGCGTCGGCAACTCGGGCATCGTCGCGCAGGATGCGCAGCACAAGTTTTTCCGCCTCGGCATTACCAGCATCGCCTACAGCGATGGCCACATGCAGGTCATGAGCGCCACCCTGCTCGGGCCGGGGGACTGCGTGCTGGTGATTTCCAACTCCGGACGCACACGCGACCTGATTGATGCCGCCGGCATTGCGCGCAAAAACGGCGCAACCACCATCGTCATCACCGTCACCGGCTCGCCGCTGGCAGCAGCCGGCACGATCCACCTTGCCGCCGACCACCCCGAAGGCTACGACCGCTACAGCCCGATGGTTTCCCGGCTGATGCACCTGATGATCGTGGACATCCTTGCGACCTGCGTGGCGCTGCGCATAGGCGGCAAGCTGCAGCTGATGCTGCAGAAAATGAAAGACAACCTCAGGAGCAAACGTTATGCGTGATGAGAACGGCTGCGCGCTGGATCGGGCGCGGCAACCGGTGCGTGCCCGCATGCCGACGCTTCTGGCGAATAGTTGATTGGCGACAGGAGACCTCTCGTGGCGTAAAAAAAAGCCCCACCGCGTTTCCGCGATAGGGCTTTTCAGGATTCGACTTCTAGCTGGCGAAAGCCAGCCGGGAATCAGAACAGGTGGCGAACGCCAGTGGCGATCTGCGTTCTCTTCTCTTCGGTGGCTGCGTTTGCACGCTCCAACTGAACAGCGGTGAAGCCAGCATACAGGTTGGTGCGCTTGGAAAGTGCGTAGGTACCGAGCAAGCTCAGACCGTTGCTCTTGTTCGAGCCTGCATTGCCAGGACCAATGCCAGAGCCTTGGGTATCTGCAATGCTGTAACCAACGGCGATGGCCGCCGGGCCGAACGGCACGCTGGCGCCAATCTGGAACTCTTTGTCGTGCGACGATGCGGTAGCGCTGGTCGCGCCTTTAGCGTCGTTGTACTGGGCGACCAGTTTCACGACGCCGAAGTCATACGCGGCGCCAACCAGGTTGTATTTGCGCTTGGCGTTGAACGTGGAATTGGCAGCGGGGATGTTGACGCCAGGGCCCGAACCGAAGTAATTGCCGCCGGCAAACTGCTCTTCCTGCTGGTGCGCGAAACCGACCAGCAAGGGACCGTTGGCATACTGGATGCGGACGCTGGCAGTGTTTTCTTTGCCCGAAGGTGCAGGCGTGCCGGTAAAGCTCGCTTGCTCACCCAGACCGTAAACGAAGCCGCCGCTGAAACCGGCGAACGATGGCGATGCGTAGGAAATCGAGCTGCTGGCGCGGTTCTGATAGTCCTGAAGGCCTGCACCCCAAACCGTCGCCGTCGTAGCGAAGTTGTTGTCGTAAATCATGTTGGTCGAGCCGCGCAGCGAGTCGTAAGCGGTGTACTGACGACCCAGGCTGACGGTTCCAAAACCACCGGAAGCGCCAACGAAGGCTTGGCGGCCGAACAATGCGCCGCCCTGATTGGAGATGGCGGTAAAGGAGCCGCCGACGTCAGGGTTGATGCCGCCTTCGAGCCCAAACACGGCTTTCAGGCCGCCGCCGAGGTCTTCAGTGCCGCGCACGCCCCAACGGGAATTGTTCTGGCCGCTGCTGTTGATGACGTTGCGCTTGACTTCGGGCGTCGCGCCAATGCCAGTGACTTCGGACGTGGTGCGACCAACGTAGACGTCAACCAGACCGTACAGGGTCACGGACGATTGAGCCTGGGCCAAGCCAGCGATAGCGCTGAGCGCTGCAAATGCGATGAGGGTCTTTTTCATTTAAAAATTTCTCCAAGGTTAAACATAGGGCTCAGGAAGGGAAACCGCGTCAGCTCTTGCCGCTAGTCTCCCGGTACCGGGACCAACCCCCTTTTGGGAAGTTGCATCTATTGCACCAGAGCAACATGCGTTTCGCAAAGAAAACCACCCCGAAAACCCCGCATCGTTGCGGAGGGGCAACAAAGTTGTTGTTTTCGACTCCCCGCAAAAATCGTCCTTCAGCACCAGCCGCAAACGCCTCTCTATTAAAAGAGCTACCGGACTACAGACAAGCAGGTTGAACCCTCCATAAATATTTAACGTCCGCATTTTCATTTGAACCACTGGTTCCCGCGAAAAACGGGCTGGGCTCTTTCCACTCCCACGTATGCTCGTCATACCCCTTCATACCCTTACTGAAAACCCAAACCAATGAAAACACCTTCTCTTGCCGCTGCCGCTGCGTGGGCCATTCTCAGCGCCACGAGCGCCCAATCCCAGACCAGCGTCACCCTTTATGGACTGGTCGATGCCGGCTACAACCGGGTTTCTGGCTTGAGGCAGGGTACGGCCAACACCATCGCGAGCGGGATCATGGAGGGAACCCGCGTCGGCCTTAGAGGGTCAGAAGATATAGGCGGTGGCTACAAGGGGATCTTCACGCTGGAAAGCCGGGTTGAAGCCGACACGGGAGCGCTGTCAAACCGGCCTAACTCAGGCCTTCAATTGCCAGACCGGATAGGCGCTTCCGTGCTCGCAAGTACAGCTGGCCTGCCCTTGTCTCTGGCCGCAAGAACTGGCGTGGTAGGGAGCGTCAACACGACGCTGGCCAGCAGCGCATTCGGCGTGAATCTCGCTGGCAACCTGTTCGACCGCCAGGCTTATGCTGGGCTGATCACGCCCTTCGGTGCGTTCACGCTGGGGCGTCAGTACACGCCGGGGTATCTAGCGCAAGCGAGTTTCGATGCGTCACTGACACAGTCGAGCCTGGCCGCCGGCCAGGTTGCCAGCCTACCGGCCGCGTTTGACATCCGCATGAGCAATTCGCTTCAATACGGCATTCAAGTCGCCGGGCTGACCGCCGCCTTGATGTACGGCGCAGGCGAAGTCGCCGGAGACAACTCGGCAGGCCGGTTTTGGGGCGGCCTCGCGGTGTACAAGACGCCGGCGTTTGCCGTCGGCTTCGGGCATAACCAAAAGAACAACGAGCTTGGTCAGAAATCCCTCACGAACAACGTCGTCGGGGGCAACGTCACCATTGGTCCGGGCGCGCTCTATGGCATGTACGTGACGATCCGGGACGAAAATCCGAGCGGGCTGTCGTCCATTGGTGGCGCCGTGACGACCGCAACCGGAAATGCTCTGGTCGGAGCCGCTTTCCAGTCGGCCTACAACACGGCCTTCCAGCAGGACGCAAAATTGCTGCACGCCGGCTACCGCATGATTGTCGGCCGCCACACCGTGGTGGTCGCCTACAACCGCCTCGACGACAAGCGGCCGGTCAATGCCGATACCGATTCCTACGGCGCGACCTACACCTACGCGCTGTCCAAGCGCACCAATTTGAACGCCGTATTGACACGCTTCAACAACAAGGGCGCCGGGCAAGTCGCGCCCGGTGGTAACGGATTCCTCGGCGGCGTCACCGCTGCGGCTGGAACCGATTCGAGCAACATTGCTTTAGGACTGCGCCATACGTTTTAACGCATTGCAATCCGGCCTTGGGCGCGGTTGGGCGCAGGGCAACCAGACTGCAAAGCCTGCGCTACCGGGGGCTTTTTCACCGGTCAGGGTCTAATCCCCACATCACCCGGGTGCGCGCGCTGTCTCCTAGACTACGCATCCACGGCTTGCGCGCCCGGCACGGCGAACCATCCCGCCAATTCACTCTGGAAAGCTCGCCATGACTACTTTGTTCGACATGGGCCTTCAAGCCGCCGACGGTGCGCTGCGCACGCTGTTTGCCGAGCCCCGTGCCACTCGGGTGTGCCCTACGGTGCCCGGCGAAAGTACCGCATTGAGCGAAGCGGACCGCGCCCACTCGGGCGCGCTGATGCGCGTGAACCACGTGGGCGAGGTGTGCGCGCAGGCGATGTATGCCGCGCAGGCCCTCAGCACCCGCGATCCGGCCTTGCGCGCGCACTTTCAGGCGGCCAGCCGGGAGGAAGGCGACCACTTGGCGTGGACGCGTGAGCGGCTAAACGAACTGGGTGCCCGGCCCTCGCTGCTCAACCCGCTTTGGTATGCCGGTGCCTTCGGGCTTGGGCTAATCGCTGGCCGCCTGGG
>JAJAYS010000098.1 GCA_026786065.1 Polaromonas sp. | reverse complement strand
GTCCGGAAATGGCTAGTGCCATTGCAGGCGCGGCTTATCATCCAGCGAATGAAAACCGCCTCCAGTCAGCCTGGCCGCGCGCTTGAAGCCGCCGCCTGCTACCTGGCTTTAAAAGCCCGCGACGCACGTATCGACGGCCGCTTTTTTACCGGCGTCAGCTCGACCGGCATTTATTGCCGACCGGTGTGCCGCGTCAAAACGCCCAAGCCCGAAAACTGCCGGTTTTTTTATCTGGCCGCGCAGGCCGAACAGGCCGGCTTTCGCCCCTTCCTGCGTTGCCGGCCCGAGCTGGCCCCGCAGACCTTGAAGTGGTCGATGCACGACGCCAGCAGCCTTCTGGCGCAGCAGGCGGCGCAGTGGCTCGATCACGGGCACACCAGGCCGCCCGCAGCAGTGCAAGGCTCCACGCTAAACAGCCTGGCCGCCCGCATGGGCGTCAGCACCCGCCACCTGCGGCGCATTTTTGAGGCGCAGTTCGGCGTGTCGCCGCTGCAATACCTGCAGACCCGGCGGCTGCTGACGGCCAAGCAGTTGCTGACCGACACCCGGCTGCCGGTCACCGAAGTGGCGCGGGCCAAGTCGGGCGCAGGACGGCGGGCATCACGGTGCGGCTCGGCTACCGCCCGCCCTATGACGTGCCGGCGATGCTGGCGTTTTTCGGCCGGCGCGCGATTGACGGCATCGAAGCGATGACGGGTGGCGCGCAAAGCGGCTGGATCCTGCGCACGCTCGAGCTCGAATCGGGCGGCCGGGTTCACAGCGGCTGGCTGCGCGCCAGCTTCGACCAGCCGGGCACGCAGTTGCAGCGCGAGGTCAGCGACTCCCTGTGCGCGGCGCTGCCGCTGCTGATTGCCAGAGTGCGGGCACTGTTCGACCTGGACGCCGACCCGCAGGCCATCAACGCGGTACTGCACGCCAGCTTTCCGACGGGCGACGGCCTGCGCGTGCCGGGAGCGCTCGACGGCTTCGAGCTGGCGGTGCGCGCGGTGCTCGGCCAGCAGATCACCGTAGCCGCGGCGCGCACGCTGGCGGGGCGGCTGGTGGCGCGCTTCGGTGCACCGGTTGCGACGCCCTGGCCGCAGTTGAACCGGCTGTTTCCGACACCGGCCGCGCTCGCCGGTCTTGGCACCGACGCCGACATGCTGGGCGGCCAGTCCAGTCTCGCCAGCTTGGGTATCGTGCGCCAGCGGCAAGCCGCCATGGTCTCTCTGGCGCGCGCGGTGCACAGCGGGCAACTGCAGTTGCACGCTGGCGTCGATGTGCCGGCGACCGCCCGACTGCTGAAATCGCTGCCCGGTATTGGCGACTGGACTGCGCAGTACATCGCCATGCGGGCGCTGCGCTGGCCCGATGCGTTTCCGGCCGGCGACGTGGCGCTGCACAAGGCGCTCAGCGTGCAGGCCGCGCGCAACCCGGCGCGCGAAGCCGAACTGGCCTCGCAGCCGTGGAAGCCGTGGCGCAGCTACGCGGTGCTGCGCGCCTGGGCCGCCAGCGCTGCGGCGACGCCTGCGGCTGCGGCAACGTCTGCGACGACATCTGCACCTGCACCTGCACCTGCGTATGCGTGTGCTTCGAGCGCGCTGCCGAGCGCGTCATCTAGGGACCCTCTGCATAACTCTGGCGGCGCTGTGGCACGCGGATCGGGATGGGCCGCAAGGCGTCTTTTTGCAGCCAATAGCCCCGCTATTGGCAAGAAAAACAACGCAGCGGACCGCCAGAGCCCGCGTGATCACAGCCCGCCGGGAGTTAGGCAGAGAGTCCCTGGGGCAGCGCCGAGCGCAGAATCAAGCGCAGCGTCGGGCCGCCAAGCAGGAGCACCGGCAGCCTTCGGCGCCAGCGCACTGCGTCGGCCGCCCCGCCCCGCGCCAGCCCGGCTCGCCAGCAAGCCCAAGTCGCTATTATTTTAATAGCTGCTAACGCCCGGATTTATTGGGCTATGACATTTAATTTCTTAAAAAACAGGCCGACCCAGATCGTCCTGTCAGAACCGCCGACCTCATCAAGGAATCACCATGAAATTCAACACCCTGCAAGCTGTTGCCCACTGCCCCAGCCCACTCGGGCGCATCCTGCTTGCGGCCTCGCCCAGCGGCCTGGCGGGGCTGTGGTTTGAAGGCCAGCGGCACTTTCCGCCCGGTCTCGACGCGCTGCCGCTGGTGGCGGCGGCCGGCCAACCGGTGCTCGGCGAAGCTGCGGCACAGCTCGATGCGTATTTCGCCGGCGAACTCAGCCGCTTCGATTTGCCGCTGGACCTCGGCGGCGGCACCGCTTTTCAGCAACTGGTGTGGCAGGCGCTGCTGGCCATCGAAGCCGGAGAAACCGCCAGCTACGGCGGCATCGCCCGCAAAATCGGCAACCCGGCCGCGCTGCGGGCCGTGGGCGCGGCCATCGGACGCAATCCGCTCAGCATCATCGTGCCCTGCCACCGCGTGATTGCCTCTAACGGCGCGCTGACTGGCTATGCCGGCGGGCTGGCCCGCAAAAGTGCGCTGCTGCAGCTCGAACGCGCAGCCCTCAAGGCGCTGGTTTGAATCCAGCAAGCCACGCCGCCACCACTGCGGCCAACGCGTCATCGGGCAGCCGGAAAAACTGGCTAGGCGACTTCCTGCTGCTCGCCGCAGTCTGGGGCTCATCCTTTTTCTTCATGCGCCAGGGCGCGGTCGAGTTCGGCGCGCTGCCGACGGCCGCCGTGCGGGTGGCAATTGCGGCGGTGTTTTTGCTGCCGCTGGTGGCGCTGCGCGGCCTGCTGCCCACCCTGCGGCAACACTGGCGACGTACCTTCTTCGTCGGGCTGCTCAATTCAGGCATTCCGTTTGCCTGCTACGCATTCGCGCTGCTGGCGATAGACACCGGCCTGGCCTCGATCCTGAACGCCACGGTGCCGATGTTCGGCGCGCTGATCGCCTGGCTGTGGCTCAAAGACAGGCCCACCAGCTCGCGTCTGCTGGGTCTGCTGATCGGCTTTGCCGGCGTCGCCATGCTGGCTTGGGACAAAACCAGCTTCAAGCCCGGTGCAAACGGCATTGCGCCCGGCTGGGCGGTGCTGGCCTGCCTGCTGGCCTGCGTTTGCTATGGCATTTCGGCCAGCTACACCAAGCGCTATCTGACTGGCATGCCGCCTCTGGTGACGGCAGCGGGCAGCCAGATCGGCGCGACGTTGGGGCTGGCGCTGCCGGCCCTGTGGCTGTGGCCGGCGCAAATGCCGGGCGCCAGCGCCTGGCTGGCGCTGCTGGCGGTCGGGGTTCTTTGTACCGGCGTCGCCTACATCGTTTTTTTCCGGCTGATCGAGAACGCCGGGCCGCCGCGTGCGCTGGCTGTGACCTTCGTCGTGCCGGTGTTTGCGATGCTGTACGGCGTGCTTCTGCTCGGCGAGCGTGTCACGCCGTGGATGATCGGCTCGGCGCTGGTGATCGTTTGCGGCACGGCGCTGGCCACGGGCTTGCTGCGATTGGCTAGCGCAGCAAGCCGGCCACCAGATTGATAGCCAGCGCAAACACCAGCATGTTGAAGCCAAACGCCAGCACACTGTGAACCAGCGTAATACGGCGCATTTCAGCTGAAATCACCTTGACGTCGGAGACCTGCGAGGTCATGCCGACGACGTGCGCGTAGTACAGAAAATCGAAGTAGTCGGGGTCGCGCTCGCCCGGAAACTGCAGACCCGGACCGCTTTCGGCCTGGCGCTCTTCGGTCTGGTAGTAGCGGTGGGCGTAGTGAAACGTGAACAGCGCCTGAATGAACAGCCAGGACAGCGCCAGCGCGGTGAAAAGCAACCCCAGAACCAAGCCGCGCTGCAAGCCCTTGAGCGCATCGATGTCCTGCATCATCTGCGTGATGGCGACGACGCAGGCCAGATTGGCCAACAGCAGCAGCAAAAAAATCACCACGCTGGGCTCGTCCTGCGCCTGCGCCCGGGACCGGGTCCGCGCTGCGTCAAAGCGGTGGCATAACCACCAAGCCAGCATCAGGTAAACCAGGATCCCGGCGCACCAGGCGACCAGCGCACGCTGCGGCCAGTCCAGCTGCGGCAGAAAGGCCGCGGTGGTCGCGCCCACCGCGAGCGCACAAGCCAGACGCTGCGAACCCGTTATCTCAGAAAAATGGTGGCGCATGCTGCCGATTGTGCGATGAACTCTGCGCCGCGCGGCGGAGGCCGCCTGGAGACGGCGGCCAGCAGCTTGAAGCACAGAGATCCCAAACGTTAAAACGCCGGAGAGCAGGAAAACCGGAAAGGCAGAGCGTCAGAGCGTGGAAGCGCTGAAGTGCCGGAAAGCGCAGCAGACGTGCAGGCCCCGCAGGGCAGAGCGGTCTGGTTCAGTCCTTCAGCGGCGGCATCGACAGCGTGACCGTCGCCGGCCCGCCGGGCGTGGCGGCCAGCGTGACTTGCCGGGCGGACGCCGATTTCAGAAAGACACCTTCTTCGATCTGGCTGCCGGCCCGAAACGGCTGGGCCGGTTTGCCGTCGATGGCGATCAGCGCCGCGCCGCCGCCGGCTGTGCCTCCCAAAACGCCAATCAGGCTGAAGCGGCTGGCGGCGACCGGCTGGCTCTGCGGCCCCTGCTCGACCGCGCCGAGCAGCCGCGAAACCAGCAGCGGATCCACGCCGGGCGGCGCCGGAGCCGCAACCGGCAGCGCACTCGGCATGCCGCTGCCGGAACTGATTTTCAAACCCCAGTAAACGCAGCTGGCCGCTGCCAGCGCCCAGACCAGCAAAGTCAGGCTGGAGCGTGTCAATTTGTGTCCTGAAGGGGTAGCCATGCCGGGATTATGATGCAACGATTCAGGGACCCTCTGCATGACTCTGGCGGGCTTGTGGCGGTCGGGTCGGGATGGTCTGCAAGGCGTTTTTTGCTGCCGATAGAGCCGCTATCGGCAGGAAAAGCAGCACAGCAGACCGCCCGAGCCCGGCTGATCACAGACCGCAAGGAGTCGTGCACAGGGTCCCTGCCACTTCGAGGCGCTTTTGTATTCATGAAACAGCTTAAATTGTTCGCACGCCGGGGTTTTCAGGCAGGCTTCACCCTGATCGAATTGATGGTGGTGCTGGTCATCATCGGCGTGCTGGCCGCGCTGATCGTGCCCAATGTTCTGGACCGCGCCGACGACGCCCGCGTGATGGCCGCGCGCACCGACGTCAACAACCTGATGCAGTCGCTGCGCCTGTACAAGCTGGACAACCAGCGCATGCCCAGCGCCGAACAGGGCTTGCAGGCGCTGATCGCCAAACCGACCATTGGCACGATTCCATCGAACTGGAAGCCCTACCTTGACAAGCTGCCCAACGACCCCTGGGGCCGACCGTACCAGTATCTGAACCCCGGCATCAAAGGCGAAGTAGATGTGATGTCGCTGGGTGCCGACGGGCAGAGCGGCGGCGACGGCAAAAATGCGGATATCGGCAGTTGGCAGTAGAAGGGCCCTGCCCCCCGAGGGGGCGTATTTTTCCTTGGGGCGGCCCGGCGGAAAAATTGAGCCCCCACGTTCGCTCGCTTCGCGTAGCTCTCTGCCCCCCGAGGGGGCGGTTTTTTCCTTGGCGCGGCCCGGCGGAAAGATTGGGCCCCCACGTTTGTCCACTTACCCGATTGCCCTGAGGTATCGAACGGCTTATCCCGAGGCCACCTACTCTTCCCTTGGGCGCCGCGCCCGCCGCGCGGCGGGCTTCACGATTCTTGAATTGCTGGTGGTCGTGGCCATCATTGCCTTTGCGACTGTGGGGGTGTCGCTGTCGCTGCGCGACAGTTCCCAAACCCAGCTAGAGCGTGAAGCGCAGCGCCTGGCCGTGCTGTTCGAATCGGCGCGGGCGCAATCGCGCGCCAATGGCAGCGACGTCGTTTGGCGCGTTACTGCCGAAGGGTTCCGCTTCGAGGGCTTGCCGCCGGATGCACTGCCCAGGCGTTGGCTGTCGGGCGATGTGGCGGTTCGTCCGGGCGCGGCGATCCAGCTCGGCCCCGAACCCATCATCGGCGCGCAGATGGTCGAACTCGGCAGCCTGAGCCAGCCGGGGCGTGCCATGCGCGTCGTGACCGACGGGCTCCGGCCTTTTACGGTCCAGCCGGTGGGTGGGCAATGACGCACGCGTGCGCATCGCGGCGTATCGACAAGCCCGGCGGGTCGCGGAAAACCGTCGGCTTTACGCTGATCGAGGTGCTGGTGGCGTTGGCGATCGTGGCGATTGCGCTGCTCGCAGGCCTGAAGGCAACCACGGCGCTGACCAACAACGCCGTCCGCAGCTCGGACGTGCTGCAAGCGCAGATATGTGCAGAAAACGAGTTGATCAAGCTGCGGCTGGCGAGGCAGTTTCCGGGTGTCGGCGACATCACGGCGGTGTGCGAGCAGGGCGGTCGTGAATTCCAGGTCGTACTGCTGGTGCGGCCCACGCCGAACCCGCTGTTTCGCCGAGTCGATGCACAGGTCCGCGACGCTGATTCGATGATCTTGCAGCTTTCTACGGTTGTGACTCGGTATTAGATATAGATATGCCCCCACGTTCGCTCGCTTCGCGTAGCTCTCTGCCCCCCGAGGGGGCG
>JAJAYS010000097.1 GCA_026786065.1 Polaromonas sp. | reverse complement strand
GGCCCACATCACGGTGCCGTGCGAGTCGCCCAACATCATCGAGAGCAAGTCCTTCAAGCTCTACCTAAACAGTTTTACCAACACCCGGTTTTTGGACGCACGCGAGGTGCGGGAGCGCATCCGTGCCGATGTCGGCGCGGCCGTGGGCAGCGGAATCGGTATCAAGACGATAGGCCCGGAGCTGTTCGACCAGGAACCGGTGTATGAGCTGAGTGGCCTGAACCTCGACCGGCTGGACATCGAATGCAGCCACTTCACACCTGCGCCCGAGCTGCTGTTTGCCGAGTTCGACGAAGCCCCGGTCGAGGAGACGCTGACCTCGAACCTGCTCAAAAGCAACTGCCTGGTTACCGGTCAGCCCGACTGGGCCAGCGTGCAGATTGCCTACACCGGGCCGCAGATCGACCAGGAAGGGCTGCTGCAATACCTGGTGAGCTTTCGCAACCACCACGAGTTTCATGAGCAGTGCGTCGAGCGCATCTTCATGGACCTCTGGCAGCGCTGCCAGCCGCACAAACTTTCGGTCTATGCCCGCTACACCCGGCGCGGCGGGCTGGACATCAAACCGTTTCGCACCAGTTCTCCGCAAGCCCTGCCGGCCAACGTGCGCACGGCACGCCAGTAGCGCAGCGGGGAGCGTGCCGGGATGCGCGGGGTCATCGGCAAGGTCGGGCATTTGGCTTATGCCGTTGCGCGGCCTGCACCGCCACCGTTTTCTCTGCGGTTCGGCTGCCGGCGGCGGGGTGAAAGCCTGTGGCCTGCAAAACTGCCATCGAAATGACAGGAGATTTATGTCTGAACTGCACCGACTCTCTGGTTTTGCTGTAACCGCCATCGTGGTGGCGCTCCTGACCGGCTGCACGCTTCCTTCACAGCCCGACACGCTGGCAACCCAGCGCGCTGCGGTTGCAGTGGCCAGCGTACAGCCCCTGAAAGCTGGGGTGCCCAGGGTGCCCTCGGCAAGCACCCGGGAAGCGCCCGCCGCCAGCGTAAGCGGGCGCGGCAGCCGCAACGCGGTCGGCGCGAAAGCGGCCGATGCGCCGCCTCCCATCTCCGTCAAAAAACTGCTCCCGCCCACGCCGCCGCTGACCGCCAAAGCCAGGGCGCAGCAAGCGGCCGACGCGCGGGCGCAGCAACGCAAGGCCGACGTTCAGGCGCAGCAGCAGGCCAGGGCGCAGGCCTTGCAGCGCGCCAGTGCCAGGGCGCGCGAGCAGGCCGACGCCCGTGCGCAGCAGGCGGCGCTCGACAAGGCGCGCAAGCAGGCACAACTCGACGCGCAGCGCGAGTCCAGGGCGGTGGCGGCAGCGTCGCTGCAGGCGCGCCGTGAAGCAGCCCGTGTCGCGGCATCCAACCCGCGTGCTGCAACCATCCGGCCGGGCGCGGCAGGGGGGGATTCTGCGGCACCGGTTGGCCAGGCCGCTAGCGCACGGGCACCGGTGGCGCCCAGCGTCACGCCCAACGCGCCCGCAACCCGATTGACCGACGCGAACGCGCCGACCCGCGCCCACGCCGAGCCCTTCATGCCCCTGCTGTCCCCAGCGGGCGATGGCGCAGCCGTATCCGGCGGTGACGTCGGATCGCCGGCTGCGGCGGCAGCGTCCAGCAGCGGCACCTGAGGCAGGCCAAGCCCCCGTGCGGTGCGCAGATCGCCTGGCGCGGCTGCTGCCAATCAGTTTCCGACCGGCAGACGCTATTAAAAACAGAGCTTATAACGCCAGTATTCATTGGGTTTATGGCTGTTTTAAACTAGAAAATCTACCCAGGTTGGCGAATACCGTCATTCCTGCTTGCTCCCTCTCCCCGGGGAGAGGGAAGAACAAATTGCAAGCACGAACAACTGAGTAAGTACTGAAAAAGTGGGCGGCAGCCGCGTGCGGAGCTTACGGCCGCGTCAGGCACACCGGGCGCGCACCGGGCGCGCACCGGGCATGCACTTGGCATGCATCAAACACGCATCGCACGTGCACCGGGCGCCTGCTGCGGTCGTCGTCTGGCGTGCTGCACAAGTCTTTTGACGAATCGTCAGATTTTCTTACAGCCGCACGCGACCTTTCCCGAATCTTTCCTGGAAAGCGCTGCGTATCTTGAAGCAGCAGCCGCCGGTTGCTTCAACCCGTCAATTTGAGTCCTATCAGGAGATACGCATCATGAAGAAACAACTCGGCCCCCTCGTAAAAGGGTGCCTCTTGCTGGCCGTGGCCTCCGCCGCAATGGCCTCCAGCCACCGCGAAGCGCCTTTCATCACCGGCGCCCCGAAGGTCGATGGCACCGACTTCTATATGTTCCGCAGCTATGAAGGTGTCTCTGCCACCGGCACTGGCGGCCGATCCGATTACGTCACCCTGCTGTCCAACTACCAGCCGCTGCAGTCGCCGTACGGCGGCCCCAACTACTTCCAGATGGACCCGAACGCGCTGTACGAGATCCACCTCGACAACACCGGCGACGGGGTCGAAGACATCACCTTCCAGTTCCGCTTCAAGAACACCCTCAAGGGCACGGCACTGACCGTAGGCGGCACCCAGGTGCCGATTCCGCTGATCCAGTCCGGACCGGTTGCCGGGCTCGGCGCGGCTACCCTGAATGTCAATGAGACCTACGGCGTCAAGGTGGTGCGCGGCCCGCGTCGCAGCAACACCGGCTCCGATCTAGTCAAAACCGGCGGCGGCGCGACCTTTGAAAAGCCGGTGGACTACATCGGCACCAAGACTATCGCCAACTACCCGGCTTATGCCGCCCAACACATCCACACCGTCACGATTCCAGGCTGCCCCGCCGGCAAGGACCAGGGCAAGGTGTTCGTCGGCCAGCGCCAGGAGGGCTTTGCGGCCAACCTCGGCCCGATCTTCGATCTGGTCAATGCGCCTGCTGCCTTCCTGCTTGATCCGGCAAACAAGGACGCAGCCGGTAATGGCGGCGGCAACCACATCATCCAAAAGGCCAACGTCACGACGCTGGCGATCGAAGTCCACAAGGACTGCCTGACGAACGGTGCCGAGCCGGTCATTGGCGGCTGGACCACGGCCAGCCTGCGCCAGGGCCGTCTGGTCAATCCAAAGCCGGGTTCGGGCAACGACAAGGGCGAAAAAGCCGGCGGTGCCTGGGTTCAGGTTTCGCGTCTGGGCAACCCGCTGATCAACGAGCTGGTCATCGGCTTGCCCGACAAGGACAAGTTCAATGCCTCGGCACCGGCCGACGACGCGCAGTTTTTGAACTACGTCATCAATCCGAGTTTTCCGCCGCTGTTGTCCACGGTGCTGGGCGCCAACGTGACGCCAACCAACCTGCCGCGTACCGATCTGGCCACCACCTTCCTGACCGGCATCACCGGCATCAACAAGCCGCAGGCCGATCCGAAGCCGTCTGAAATGCTGCGTCTGGACACGTCCAAAGCGCCTGCGCCGTTTGCGGCGCAGAACCGTCTTGGCGTGGCTGGCAATGCCTTGGCTGGTGGCACCGACAACGCGGGCTTTCCGACCGGTCGCCGGCCGAAAGACGACGTGGTCGATATCGCGCTGGTCGCCATGGTCGGTGGGCTCTGCGTGATCAACGGCGACGCCGATACGCTGAAGCTCAACTCGATTCCCGGTGTCGCCGGTGTGACGTCGGCTTGCCGGCCGGCCAGCGTGCCGCTCGGTGCCACGGCTGCCAACATCCATGACGCGGTGGACCAGGCGACGGTGCCCTTCCTTTTGACCTTCCCGTACCTGAATACGCCGAACGCCGGTTCCGCCAGCTACAACGTGGCACCTGCACCCTGAACGCAGTGTGATCAGGCTATTCAACTCACACAAGGAATCACCATGACAAGCAAACTGAAAGCGGCCCTAGCGGCGGCTGCCGTGGCGCTGCTGCTGGCCGCCTGCGGCGGCGACAGCAGCGGCGACAACCCGGGCGGCTCGACCAGCACAGGCCCGAGCGCCAGCGCCCAGGCGGTGTATGACTACATCGCCAAACTGATCGCCGAAAACGGCGAGAACAGCACCCCGGTTGATGTCAACGCACAGACCCTGGCGGTGGACGAAACCTCGCCGCCGGTGCCCTTCGCGCCTTGATGCGTTGATGCATTAAGTCAAGCGCAACGCGGGCCGCACCAGCGGCTTGCAAGACCCGTCCATTCGCCGTGCTGGTGAATGGGCGGGTTTTTTTATTGCTCCAGCCCGATAAGTGTGAATTTTCCGTTCGGGCTGAGCCTGTCGAAGCCAACCTCGCACAGGAAAACCCTTTGACAAGCTCAGGGCGAACTGACTAAATAGTTTAATTTTTAAAGGGCCGGATCGATGGTCCAGCGCGGGCCGGGCGGCCAGCCAGTGAATGCTTCACCCGAGCTTCACCCGAGCTTCAGCCAGGCTTCGGCCGGGCTTCATGCATGCATCAGTTCAGCTGGTCCAGCCAGTCGCAGCGCAGGCGTCCGGCGGCGTGGGCGCGGGTCCGGGCTTTCACATACAGACGCGGTGCGTGGATGCCGAGCAGGCACAGCGGAAACGCCCAGTACGCCTCGAGCGCATAGGCGGGCAGCCAGCCGATCCAGCCCATGATCCACACGGTCAACACCCCGTCCCAGATGTTGTACTCAAGCGGCAGCGCGGCGCGCTGCGCCAGCAGGCGCAGCCGGATGCGCTGCATCTGCCGCAGCGAAAACCGCGCGGTAGCGGCAGCGGTCGCGGTCGAATGAAACGGTTCAGACATCGGCGGTGCTCCTGACGCCCGGCCATCGACCAAAAACGCCAAAAAAAGTCAGAACAAACCGCCAGTCGCTATCTTTTCAGGAGCTGCTGACGCCCGCATTTTCTCCTCTTCAACCGCTTTATTGTTAAACTTTTCGGCTTCGGCGGCGTCCCCGGCCGGGGCCAGCGCCGAGGCCCGCACGCCAAGCAGCCTGAGCTTTTTGACCAGCGGGATCCGCTTCAAATTATCTCCGGCGATCTTGCGGATGGTGCGCGCGTCGGCGCTGTAGGACGCCATCGTTTGATCGCGCGTGGCAATCCTGAAGTCGTCATAGCGCAATTTGATGCCGATGGTTTTGGCGACGTAGCCCTTGCGCTTCAGGTCGTCTGCCAGCTTCTCGCACAGCCCGGTGAAGATGGCGCCGAGCTGCGCCCGGTCGCGCACCGCGTGCAGGTCGCGCTCGAAAGTGGTTTCGCGGCTCATGCTGACCGGCTCGCTCGATGTGACGACCGGGCTGTCGTCGCGGCCCCAGGCCACCTCGTGCATCCAGGCCCCGCTGGCCTTGCCAAAGCGCTCTAACAGCAGCGCCCGGGGCTGCGCCGCCAGCGCGCCAATGCTGCGTATGCCCAGCTGTGCCAGCTTTTCGTCGGCTTTGGGGCCGATACCGTTGATCTTGCGGCAGGCCAGCGGCCAGATGCGGCTTTGCAGGTCGTGCTCATAAATCACCGAGATGCCATTGGGCTTGTTGAACTCGCTGGCCATTTTGGCCAGCAGCCTGTTCGGCGCCACGCCAATAGAGCAGGTCAGGCCGGTCGCCTCGAAGATGCTTTTTTGAATCAGCCGGGCCAGCACCCGGCCGCCTTCGCGCTGGCCGCCCGGCACCTCGGTGAAGTCTATGTACACCTCATCGACGCCGCGGTCTTGCACCACTGGCGCGATGCCCGAAATCGTCGATTTGAAGAGCCGCGAGTAGCGCCGCACCTCGTCGAAATCGACCGGCAGCACGATGGCCTGCGGGCACAGCCTGGCGGCTTTCATCAGCCCCATCGCCGAGCCGACGCCGAACTGCCGCGCCGCATAGGTTGCAGTGGTGATGACGCCGCGCCCCACATAGTCTTTGAGCAGCGGGAAATCGGCCACTGGAATGAAGCGGCTGTCGCGTCCGGCATGGCCGGCCCGCAGCAGCTCATCGACCCGCCGCCGGCCGCCACCGATTACCACCGGCAGACCCTTTAACTGCGGGTAGCGCAGCAGTTCGACCGACGCAAAAAACGCGTCCATGTCGAGATGGGCAATGCGGCGGATAGGCGTCACGGCACCTATTTTCGCGCCAGTCGGACGCCGGCCGCGCCGGTTTGTACGTCGCTTTTGCGGCCGCTGCGGCGCCGGGCGGCAACGGCTGACGGCGCCTGCGGTTGTCAACCGACACCCGGCACGCCGGGGTACGCGGACACTAAAAAATGCTACCAATCCACCCCAATTGCATTGAGGCACTCTTCATGAACTACGTCACGACCAAAGACAACTCCAAACTCTATTACAAGGACTGGGGCGCCGGCCGCCCGGTCATCCTGCTGCACGGCTGGCCGCTTTCTTCGGACAGCTGGGACGACCAGGCGATGGCCATTGCCGCCGCCGGCTACCGCACCATTGCCTACGACCGGCGTGGTTTTGGCCGTTCGTCGCAACCGTGGACCGGCTACGACTACGACACGCTGGCCGACGATTTGGCGGCGGTCATCGAACACACCGGCGCGCAGGACGCGGTGTTGGTCGGCTTCTCGATGGGCGGCGGCGAAGTCGCGCGCTATATGTCGCGGCATGGCGGAAAGAACGTCAGCCGTGCTGTGCTGGTGTCTTCGGTCGTGCCCTACATGCTGAAGACCGAGGACAACCCGGAAGGCGTCGATCAATCGGTGTTCGACGAAATGGCAGCCGCGATGAAAGCCGACAGAGCGAAGTTTTTCCACGGTTTCTTCAAAGACTTTTTCGGCGTTAGCGTGCTGGCCCGGTCGGTCAGCGAGCAAACGCTGGAGTGGGCTTGGGGCACGGCGATGCAGGCCAGCCTGAAAGCCACGCTCGAAAGCGCCAAATCGTTTGCCACCACCGACTTCAGGCCAGACCTGGCGGCCTTTCAGGTGCCGACGCTGGTGATTCATGGCGCCGACGACAAGATCGTACCGATAGACGCCGGCGGCCGGCCGGCCGCCCGGGCCATTGGCAATGCCACCTTGATCGAATACGACGCGGCCCCACACCGGCGGCAGGTGACCAACAAGGATCAGCTGACCCGGGATTTGCTGGATTTCATTCGCCGTTGAGTGGGCGCCAATGCGCGGCGGCGTCTGGCCTGCGCAAGGCCGGTACCGCCTGAAGGCGGGGCGTTGTGGGCCGCGCCGGGCTCGGCGCCCGCTGCCAATCGCAGCCTGTGCTTCCCGCCAAGCGCGCGACTGGCGCTTCCAGTTTTTTTGACCAAGACGACAGAGGCGGCATGACGGAACGCTATACCGAGACCGCTCGCTGGCCGGCCTACGTGATGGCGCTGGGCGCCACTTTTATCGCTGTGGCGATCCGCTGGCTGCTGGAACCCTTGCTGGCCGGGCAAATTCCGTTCGTGTTGCTGTTTGCGTCGGTGGCGGTTTCGGTCTGGATCGGTGGTTGGCAGGCCGCGCTGCTGGCGGCGATCAGCGGCTACGCGGCGACCAGCATCCTGTTTGCCCAGCCCAACGGGCCTTCTTTGCTCCAGGGCAGCGCGAATCTGACCGCTGCCGCGCTCTACCTGGTGTCCTGCGGCGTCATCATCGCCATCGGCGAAACCCTGCATGCGGCGCGACGCGAAACCCGCGGTCATGTGCTCACGCTGGAGCGCGAGACCGCAGCGCACCGGGAGGTAACCAGCCAGCTTGCAAGCACGCTGCAGAACATTGCCGAAGGCGTCAGCCGATTCAGCTCCAGCTGGCACCTGTCCTACGCCAACGAAGAGCAACAGCGCATGTACGGGCGCGTCGCGTCGGCGCTGCTGCAACCGACCACCCTGTGGGAAATCTGGCCCGCCCTTGCCGGCAAGCCGCTCGAAGCCGCGCTGCGCCAGTGCATGAGCGCGCGCACCACCATCGAGGCCGAAAACTACGACTCTGCGTTTGACCGCTGGTACGGCGTGCGGGCCTATCCGTCGGACGACGGCGGCATCGTCATGCTGCTGCGCGACATCACGCCGCAAAAGCGCGTTGAAGCGGCACTGCGCCGGGGTGAAGAAGACTATCGGCGGCTGTTCGAGCTGTCGGCCGTGGGCAATGTCGAGCTTGCGTTGCCGGACGGCCGCATGGTGCGCATCAACCAGTGCTTTCGCGAACTGCTGCAGTATTCGGCTTTCGAGCTTGAGGGCTTGACTTTCCTGGAGATCACCCATCCGGACGACCGGGAGGCGTCCCGGCTGGCGTTTGAAGCGGCAATCCATTCGCAATCGGGCCGCTTCGAGCTGGAGAAACGCTATGTGCGCAAAGACGGCTCTCCGCTGTGGGCACAGCTCACCGCCATTCGGGTGTGCGATGCGGCCGGCAAGCCGATCGGGCTACTCGGCAGTGTGCAAAATATCGGCGCACGGCGGGCCGCGCTGCAGGCGCTGCGCGACAGTGAACTGCGTTCACGTACCCGGATGCAAGAGGTCGAGGCGCTTTTCACCTCCTCGCCTATCGGCATGGCGACCTGCGGCCCCGACGGGCGGTTTTTGCGCATCAACGCCGCGCTGGCAGAGGTCGCCGGCATGCCGGCCGACGCGCTCAATGGCAAGACCTACCGCGAGGTGTTACCCATGCTGGCCGACATGGTCGAGCCGGCTTTTGCCGAGGTGCTGCAAAGCGGGCTGGCGGTGCTAAACCGGGATGTGGTCGGCCTGGCCGGCGCTACCGCCGAGCGCCAGCGCGAGTGGCGCATGACGCTGTACCCGCTGTTTGGCGAGCAGCGCGAGGTGCTGGCCGTCAGCGGCATTTTTCTGGAGGTTACAGCCCGCAAAAAGGCCGAACGCGAAGCCGAGCAGGCGGCTGTAGTCCTCAGCGCGTTGAACCTGCAGCTCGAAGAATCCTATGCGGTGCTTGACACGCTGATCGCGTCGGCACCCATCGGCTTGTCGTTCGTTGATCGCGACCTCCGTTACCTTCGCGCGAATGAGGCGCTGGCCGCGATCAACGGCGCGCCGGTGGCCGACCACATCGGCCGGCGTGTCGAAGAGCTGATACCCGAAATCTGGCCGACGGTCGAGGCCATGTACCGCAAGGCGCTTGCGGGTTGGGCCGTGACCGGTGTCGAGATTCCCGGGGAGGTCGCGTCCACGCCGGGCGTGCAGCGCTTCTGGCTGGTCAGCTGCTACCCGGCGCGGGTCGATGGCCGGGTGATCGGCGTCGGCACGGTGGTGCTCGAAGTCACCAGCCAGCGGCTGGCGACCCAGGCGCTGGAAGACGCCGACCGCCGCAAGGACGAGTTTTTAGCAACGCTGGCCCACGAGCTGCGCAACCCGCTGGCACCGCTGCGCAACGGGCTTCAGCTGCTCAAGCTGGCGCCGGACAAAGCCCGCGCCTTCGAAGGCGTCGAGCCGATGATGGAGCGGCAGCTCGCGCAGATGGTGCGCCTCATCGACGACCTGCTAGACGTAAGCCGCATCAGCCAGGGCAAGATCAATCTGCGCATCAAGCGCGTGCCTTTGGCAAGCGTGCTCGAAAGCGCCATCGAAACCAGCCGGCCGCTGATCGATGCCGGCCAGCACACGCTGACGG
>JAJAYS010000096.1 GCA_026786065.1 Polaromonas sp. | reverse complement strand
CCGGCCGGCTCGGCACCCGCGGGTCGGACTGGATCAGCAGCGGCACATGGTCGGCTTCGCTTTGCGCGGGCGTGGCGGCAATCAGCTTGGCAAAAAAATCGCTGGTGGCCAGTGGGCCCATGCCGCCCAGAATGCCTATCAGTCCGGTGGTGTTCATGAATTTGGCATGGCCTGGTTCACCGGGTCACAAAAATATACGCTGCCGTCATGCCGGCCAGCCCGACTGTCACCAGCACCGTCATGGCCACCGGCCGCCAGCCCAGTTGCGTCACGTCGCGCAATGATGTTTTCAGTCCGACAGCGGCAATCGCCAGCACCAGAAAGGCTTGCGACACATTGGAGGCGGCGTCTTTCACGCCCGCCGGGACCCAGCCGGTGCTGCCCAACAGCAGCAAACCGGCAAAGACCGCGATAAACCATGGCAGCAAGGGCGTTCGGTTGCTACCTTCCGCGCCTGCAAGCGCTGCATTGCCGTCCGTGCCATCCGCCTTCAGCATGCGGCCGCGCACCACCACCGAGATGACCAGCAACACAGGCAGCAAGAACGCCACGCGCATCAGCTTGGTGATGGTGGCGGCGTCGCCCGCAGCGGGCGACAAGCTGTAGCCCGCACCCACCACCTGAGCCACGTCGTGAATCGTCGCGCCTATGAATTTGCCCGCCATCACCGCGTCAAAACCCAGCCACTGCGTCAGCAGCGGGTAGCTCACCATCGCCACGGTGGAAAGCGTGGTCACGCCGACGATGGTGAGCGTGGTGTCGCGCTCAAGGTGCGGGGTTTTCGGCAGCACACTGGCTATGGCGAGCGCCGCCGACGCGCCGCAGATGGCGGTGGCACCGCCGACCAGCAGGCCCAGACTGCCTTCGACACGCAGCATGCGGGCCAGCAGCAAACCCAGCGCGATGGTCAGTGCCACCGCCACCAGCAGCGCCAGCACCGTGTGCCATCCGAGTTCGACGACGTTGCCGACAGTCAGGCGCAGACCCAGCAGCGCCACGCCCAGCCGCAGCACGGTGCCGGACGCGAACTGGATGCCGGCCGCGCAGCGCAAGTCTTCGCTGATGAAGTGCAGCGCCAGGCCGAGCAGCAGCGCAAACAGCAGCATCGAGCCCTGGTAGTGGCTGCCTAAAAACGCCGCAGCCATCGCGACCAGTGCGGTCACCAGCAGGCCGGGCACCAGCGCGCGGGCCTTGACCAAGGCCGAGCGGACGGCGCTCTGCGTGGCCGCGCTCATCACGGCTCAGACCGGCTGCAGGTCTTTGAACGCATCGGTGTAGCCGTAGAGCGCCACGGCGCCGCCGGTGTGAATGAACACGACGTTCTGGCCCTTGCTGAAATGGCCTTTGCGGCACAGGTCGATCAGGCCGGCCATGCCCTTGCCCGAATACACCGGGTCGAGCAGGATGCCCTCTAACCGCGCCAGCATGGTCACCGCCTCGACCATGCCGGGTGTCGGCACGCCATAGCCGCCGCCTACGTAGTCGCAGTTGGCGACCACGCTTTCGCGTTTGACGCTGCCGGACACCTCACGCAGAGCGGCGGTCTTCCCGCCCAGGTAAAACACGCTGGTTCCCTGCGCGTCTTTAGGTCCGCGCACGCCGATACCGAGCACCGGTATCTGGCTGCGCGTGCCCTCAAAGCCCGCCAGCAAACCGGCCTGGGTGCCGGCACTGCCGGTCGCATGCACGACGCTGTCCACGTTCAGACCCTGGTTGTTGAACTGGTCGATCAGTTCCAGCGCGCACACCACATAGCCGAGCGCGCCAATCGGGTTGGAGCCGCCGCCGGGAATGATGTAGGGCTTGCGGCCTTTGGCGCGCAGCGTGTCGGCGACTTCGTTCATCGCAGCGGCCATGTCGGTGCCGGCCGGGCGCTCGCTCACGTTGGCGCCGTAGAGGTAATCGAGAAACACGTTGCCCGACTGCCGGTAGGCCTCGACCTTCGAGCCGGTGCGGTCTTCAAGCAGGATCTCGCAATGCAGGCCCAGCTTCGCTGCGATGGCGACCGTCTGGCGTGCGTGGTTCGACTGGGTTGCGCCCTGCGTGATGATGGTGTCGGCCTGCTGCGCCAGCGCATCAGCCATCAAAAATTCGAGCTTGCGGGTCTTGTTGCCGCCGGTGGCCAAGCCGGTGCAGTCGTCGCGTTTGATGTACAGGTTTGGCCCGCCGAGCGCCTCGGTCAGGCGCGGCATGAATTCGAGTGGGGTCGGGCCGTGGGTGATGCGGATGCGGGGGAAGAGGGTCAGTTTCATGGGGTGCCTCGTGCGGTGAAAACCGGGGGGTGCGGGGTACGGGAGAGTTTGCGGGTCGGCTGGTGGTGGGGCCGCTCGGCCTGCGCTGCGCAGTGCCCGCCTCGGCATTCTTCCAGACGCGCCAGCCAGACGCTGCCTTCCGGTAAAAACTTAAGAGAAACAGAGCCAAAGCCGAATTTTTACCAGCGTAACCAGCTATGAATAATATAGCGACTGGCGGGCCGTGCGGCGGCTTCGGGTCAGTCCGGCAGCGTTTGCATGAACGCTTCGAGTTGATCAATGGGCAGCGTTTTGCAAAACAGGTGGCCCTGGTAGCACTCGCAGCCGTGCCAGGCCAAAAAGGCGCGCTGCGCTTCGGTTTCAACGCCTTCGGCCATGACCGCCAGGCCCAGACTTTGCGCCAGGCCGATGATGGTGCGGGCAATCGCAGCGTCGTTCGGGTCGGTCAGCACGTCCTTGACAAAGCTGCGGTCTATTTTTAATTGGTCCAGCGGCAGGTGCTTCAGGTATGACAACGCCGAATAGCCGATGCCGAAATCGTCGATAGACAGGGTCACGCCGGCGCGCTTGAGTGCGCCCATCTTTGCAATGGTCACTTCCATGCCGGTGGCCAGCAGGCTTTCGGTCAACTCCAGCTTCAGGCGCTTCGCAGCAATGCCGTGGGTGCGCAGCATGCCAAACACCATCTCGACGAACTCCGGGTGGCGGAACTGCCGCGCGCTGACGTTGACGGCGACGCTCAAGCCCGCCCGCTCCGGCCGCGCTGGCCCACGCGGCCAATTGCGCGCAGGCGGTATCCAGCACCCACTCGCCCAGCGGCAGGATAAGCCCGCTCTCTTCGGCCTGTGGGATGAATTCGTCCGGGCCGACCAGCCCGCGTTCCGGGTGCTGCCAGCGCAGCAGCGCCTCGACGCCGAGCATGCGTCCGTCGCGGCCGACCTGCGGCTGGTAGTGCAGCTCGAACTGCCCGTGGCGCAGCGCCTGGCGCAGCTCGGCGCTCAAAGCCGCGCCGGCGCTGGCTACCGCCTGCATTTCAGGGTCGAAGAAACACACCGCGTTGCGACCGGCCGCCTTGGCCTGGTAAATCGCCAGGTCGGCCTGCTAGAGCAGGTCGCCAATGTTTTGCCGGTTGTGGCTGAACAGCGTGACGCCGAGGCTGCAGGTCCCGTGGTGCTGGTGGCCGCCCAAGTCGTACGGCTCGCTGAGCGTGACCAGAATGTTTTCGGCGATCTCGCGGGCTTTCTCGTTGACGACGGGCTGGCTGTTGCCCAGGCCTTCGAGCATCACGACGAATTCGTCGCCACCCAGCCGGGCCACCAGGTCGGCGCTGCCCAGGCAGCCGCGCAGCCGCCTCGCGACCTGCTGCAGCAGCAGGTCGCCCTTGGCATGGCCCAGCGTGTCGTTCAGCACCTTGAAATGGTCGAGGTCGATGAACATCAGCACACCGATAGAGTCGGACAGCTCCCCCTGCGCCAGCGCGCCATGCAGCCGGTCCATCAGCCGCTGGCGGTTCGGCAACTGGGTCAGCGTGTCGTAGAAGGCCAGGTGTTCGATTTCGTTCTCTGAGATCTTGCGCGCAGTCACGTCCCTGGCGACCGACACCCAGTGGGTCAGGCCGCGGCTGAAGTAGTCCACTGGCACGATCTCCAGCTCCAGCCAGAACGGCGAGCCGTCTTTCTTGTAGTTGATCAACTCGGCACGCACCGGCCGGGCTTCAGCCAGCGCCGTGCGGATGCGGTCCAGCTCGGCGCGGTCGGTGCCCGGCCCCTGCAGAAAACGCGGCGACTGGCCAAGCGCGTCGGCCCGGCTGTAGCCGGTATGGCGCTCGAAAGCGTCGTTCATAAAAACGATGCGCGGGCCGGGCGCGTTGATTGAACTGGCCTCGGTGATCAGCACCATGTCGTTCAGGCGCGAGATGCTGGTTTGCAGCAGCAGCAACTGCTCCTGCGACTGGCGCACCGCAGTAACGTCGCGCAGATAGGCGGCAATCCCGTCCTCAAATGGATAAGCGCGGATTTCCAGCCACTTTCCGAGCTTCGGATAAAAGTTTTCAAACTCCACATTGGCGTCACCGTGCAGCAGCGCCCGCAGCTCGCGCCGCAGCCGCCCGTCGTCCGGCTCTTCAAGAAGATCCCAGATTGGCTGGCCCATCAGATCGACGCTGCCGGTGTCCAGCAGCCGTTCACTTTCGGAGTTGACGTAGGTCAGGTGGCCTTCGTGGTCCAGCGTCACAAAAGCTTCGGCAATGCTGGCCAGCGTGGTGCTCAGGCGCATCGTCACGCTGATCGACTCCTGCTCGGCGCGTTTTTTTTCGGTCAGGTCCTGCATCACGCCGTGCAAGCGCAGTGGTGCGCCAAGCGCGTCCCGCTCCAGCTCGCCGGTCATGCGCACGTCTAGCCTGCGCTGCGGGTTTTCAAGCGTGGCTTCCAGGTCAAAGGCCTGGCCGTTGGCTTGACAGGCCGCGATCGCATCCTCCAGCCGCTCACTCGACTCGGCATCAAAGCAGGTGAGCAGCGCAGCCGCGCCCGACAAGCGCTGCAGTGCGGTGCCCAGCAGCGACTGCAACTGCCGGCTGCAGTCGATGCTCCGACCTCCGGCGGCCATGGACCAGCTGCCGGCACCCAGCGTGCGCTCAACGATGTCGCCGTGCGCCGCCGGGCTGTCAGCGGGAGGCGGGTCTCTCAAAGTAGTTTCCATCGGCACCGGTTTTGATACATATTGCAATACTGAATAAGGTTATGTTGCAGTTGTCGGTCTCGCCATCGGACAAAACCGATGATTTGCCGGATGGGACACGTCAGCAGCCGCTGAAGCACGCTGCACAAGCCTGCCGAGTCCGGTCTTCGGGCCGAATGAATCATGGGCAGCTCCATCGATTTCATCATGCGTTTATGTCCTACGCCAAGCGCCTCTGCGGGCCTAGTGCCTGATGCTTCCGGCTTTGGCCCAATAGGGATTGATGAATTGTGTTTAGCATCCCGGCTTCAGCGCCGCAGTGCGGCCTGCCGTTTTAACCACCAAGTCCTAGTACCGATGACCTCTCCCCGTTCGCCGCTGGATCGCCTGCGATACTGCCTTGGGGTCGATGACCTCAAGCGCGAGCTTAGAGCGCTTTGCGCGCCCTACGGCACCATTTCCCGGCTGGACGTACTGCGTTCCCAGCGCAGCGGCAAGCGGCAGGCGATCTGCCTCTGGCGCATGGAGTCGCGTGAGCGGGAGCAGCAGGTGATCAGCGAGTTCGGTGTGGGTCGCTTTGGCGGCGACCTGGTTGCAGTGGTCGAGCTGCAACCGCCTCCGGCCGGCGAGGGTCAGGAAAGTCCCTACCCAAGATCGGGTTGGGGCGACCTGCAGCCGCTTGGCCCGCCAGGCTGAAGCCTTGACGCGGTACCGGCCTCGCGCTGCGTTTATTGCCTCCATCTAACGCCTTGCGGCCCCACATCGATGGCTTGGAATCCCTCATTTATGTCGGCCGGTGAACTCGCGTTTTCGCTGGTGGCGTTTGTGCTGCTTGCGCTGCTGCTGGTCTCGTTGCTCGACGATGTGCTTGTAGATATCTGGTATTGGCTGGGGCGCGGGCGGCGCTCCAATGCGCAGGCCGTGGTGCCTTCGCCTTTGTCGGCGTCGGAGGTCACAGAGCGCGGGGAGCAACCCCTGGCCGTGCTGGTGACGGCCTGGCAAGAGCCGAATGCGCTGACGGCGATGCTCGATCATCTTCGGAGCGATCTGCTGTATCGCAACCACACCATCTTCGTCGGCGTCTATCCGAACGATACGGACACGGTGGTTGCGCTGGAGCGGGTGATGGCGCGGCGCACCGGCATCGTCCGCATCGACGTGCCGCATCTGGGGCCGACCTGCCGCGCCGACAACCTCAATTGGGTATTCGAGGGTGTTGTGGGTCACGAGGCCGAGAACGCCGTTCAGTTTGCCGGGTACGTGCTGCATGCGGGTGGCGACCTGCTGCACCCGCTGGCTCTGGCGTATTTCAACTACCTGTTGCCCCGCATCGATGTGATCCAGTTGCCGGTTGCCTCGGCCCCGCAGCCGCTTTGGGCGCTGGTCGCAGGCTCGGTGATGGACGAGCATGCGCAGTTCCACGGGAAAGACATGGTGCTGCGCCAACGGGCGGGCATCGTGGCGTCGGCTGGTGTCGGCCTGTGCCTGTCGCACCGCGCAGTGCAGGCGCTGATCCGGCTGACTTGCGCCAAGCCCTTCGACGTCGGCAGCCTCGCAGACGACTGCGGCATCGGCAAGGCCCTCGCAAGGCTGGATCTGCGCACGCTCTACGGCGTTTTCCCGGTCGAGGCGCCCACGCCGCACGGGTCGGCCAACGGGCAGGCCGGGTCGACACCGCAGGTCGCCATGGCGCCGCTGGCGGTGCGCAGTGCCTTCCCCGGCAGCTTCACGCGGGCCTACCGCAACAAGGCGCGCCGGCTGCTCGATCTGCTGGTGCAGAGTCCAAAGCCGACGCGACAACCTCCGTCTTTGGCGGCCCGCTACCTGCTCCTTCGGGAGCGCAAGATTCTAGTGACGGCCTTTCTCGTGCCGCTGCTTTATCTGCTGGCGCTGGTCGCGGCACTGAATGCGGGGCGGGTCTCGGGCGTTCTATGGACCGGGCTGGTGCTGACGGTGATCGGCCTGATGCTGATCAGGCTCGGGCAGCGGGTTTATTTCACGACACGGCTCTACGGCTGGCAGCATGGGCTGATGGCGCTGCCGCGCACGCTGGTCGGCCACGCGGTCGATTTGATGTCGGCTGCGCGGGCCTGGCGGCGCTACATGGCCCACAAACACCAAGGCAAAAAACTGACCTGGGACAAAACGACGCAGACGCCGATGCAGCCGGGGGCGGCGGCAAAGCGCAGCCAGCGCCGCCTCGGGGAGGTGCTGCAAGCCTGGAAGGCCGTCGATGGCGACGCGCTGAACGAGGCGCTGCGCGAGCAGCAGGCGACGCACCTGCCGCTGGGGCGCATCCTGGTGTCCAACGGCTGGCTCGATGAAGAAACGCTGGCTGAGGCGATTGCCTACCAAACCGATTTGCCACGCGCGCAACTGGACGCCGAGCTGGTGCAGGCGCATGCCGGCTATCTGCCGCTGCACATTGGCACCTTGCATCGCGCGGTGTACATCGGCCTCGACGCTGCGCAATGCCCGCTGCTAGCCGTGGCCAGCCCGCTGCCGCAGCCGGTGCTCGATGCGCTTGGGCAGCTCTTTGGCGCACCGCCACGCCAGCGCATCGTGCGCGAGAGCGAAGTGGCCATTGCCTTGCGCCTGCTGCGCGGCGCCCAGGACAGCTTTACCCCGATCCGCGACGGCATCGCCGGTGTGCCGCTGCTCGGCGACATGCTGATCGAGCAAAGCCTGCTGTCCCGCACGGTGTTTGAAGCCGCGCTGGAGAACTACCGGCCAGAGCGCCACGGCCGGCTGGGCGACTTCCTGGTCGAGCGCGGCGTCATTCTGCGCGAGGTGATCGAGCGGGTGGTGCGGCAGCAGCGCCTGATGCATGCGGAGGTAATGCGGCCCGGGCGCTGATGCGAGCCGCAGTACGCCGGCCCTTGAAAAATCAGCAGCCCCATTGTTTGCAGCGCGTAGTCGAACGGTGCGCCGCCAATGCTGCTGACCCGCTTTGCGACCTTGTGCAAGCCGCGGTTTACGCAACAGTTAGTAAGTGAAGCGCGCGAAACTGCGTGGGAATTAACTGGTTACGCTTCTTGCAGGATGAGTGAAATTCGCGAAGGCCGGGGCCTTACCATCCGGGATTGTTTTTAAGGAACTCCATATGGCAACCCCGTTTTTTGGCAAGCGCGAAGCCGACACCCCGCCCACCAACCTTCGCCACGGAGGCGCTGGCGCCTACCCCGGCGCGGTCCCCTCCGGCTCGCCGACCCCTGCGTCTCCCGGCGCCGCAACCCAGAGCAGCAGTG
>JAJAYS010000095.1 GCA_026786065.1 Polaromonas sp. | reverse complement strand
ATCTCCAACCGGCCGGCCGCGCCGGGGTGGGTGGCGGCACAGGCGCTGGGCCTGCAGGTCGGGGTGGTGGACCACCGGCAATTCGGCTCGCGTGAGGCCTTTGATGCGGTCTTGCAGCAGCGCATCGACGAGTTTGCCCCGTCGCTGGTCGTGCTGGCGGGCTTCATGCGCATCCTGACCGCTGGCTTCGTGCAGCACTACAGTGGCCGGCTGGTCAACATCCATCCGTCGCTGCTGCCCGACTTCACCGGGCTGAACACGCATCAGCGGGCGCTTGATGCGGGCCGAAAAGTCGTCGGCTTTACCGTGCATGCGGTGACTGTGGTGTTGGACCACGGCGCCATCCTGGCGCAGGCCCAGGTGCCATTCCTAAAGGGCGACACCCCCAGCAGCCTCGCGGGGAGGGTTAAGGAGCAGGAACACCGGATCTACCCGGCAGTCATCTGCGCATTGCTGTCTGGGGCGTAGTCGGGTTCTGGCTCAGCGCAGCCAGCGCGCGCCCCGTCTGGACGCGTGCTGGGAGTTGGAATTGCGTACCTGTGCCGACGCAAAATCAGAAGGCCGCTGTGCCCGACACAGCCTGCCGCCCATACCCAAGCTGCCCGTGTGGTCTTGAATCCAGGGGTGGAGCACGGCCGTATTTCAAGCAGCCGGTGAAAGCCGTTTCGCTTCCGGCTGAAGGGTTCATTTCAACCCGTCCCACGTTATTTGAAGGACTCACATGAAAAGCAAATACAAACTCGCCTCGATCGGCCTAGCTGTTTCCCTTGGTCTGGCTATGGGCCTGAGTGTGGCCCCGGCTATGGCCCAGGTGATGGTCGGCGGCGCGTCCATGCTGCCCACCCGCTACATCATCGACAACGCAGTCAATTCCAAACACCACACGACGCTGGTAGCGGCAGTCAAGGCGGCCGGCTTGGTCGAGACGCTCAAAGGCCCTGGCCCGTTCACCGTTTTTGCGCCGACGAACGCCGCGTTCGCCGCACTGCCGGCCGGCACGGTCGATACGCTGCTCAAGCCTGAAAACAAAGCGATGCTGTCTGGCATCCTGACCTACCACGTCGTGGCCGGAAAAATGGACGCGGCCGCCATCACCAAGGCGATTGCCGATGGCAAGGGCACTGCGACGCTGAAAACCGTGGCCGGCGGCATGCTGACGGCCAAGGCGGCGGGCGGCAAAGTCATGGTGACCGACGAAAAAGGCGGCTCGGCAACGGTGACGATTGCCGACGTGATGCAGAGCAACGGCGTGATTCACGTCGTGGACAAGGTGCTGCTGCCGAAGTAATCCCGAGCTGGGCCTGCACGCTTGAGGCGGGTGCGGGCTCCAGTCGGAGATCAATGAAAAAGGGGAGGCACGGCGCCTCCCCTTTTTTTATGTGCAGCCTGCGCCGGCGCGATGGCAGTCGTAATTGCAGCAAGGCCGCTTTCACCATGCTGGCCGCGTCCACGCCGAAAAACGCCCGCAGCGCGGCCCGGGTGTCGCTGCGGCCGAAGCCGTCGGTTCCGAGTGTGAGGTAGCTGCGGCCTTCCGGCAGAAAAGCCCGGATGCTTTCAGGCACGGCCCGGACGTAATCGGTGGCGGCGACGATCGGCCCTTCGCCTTTCCTGAGTTGTTGCGCAATAAAGGCTTCGGGCTGCGAGGCGTCGCCGGCCAGCGCCCGCTGCTGGCAGGCCGCGCCGTCCCGCGCGAGTTCGCTCCAGCTGGTCACGCTGAACACCGTGCAGCCGATGCCGCGAGCGGCCAGCAGCCCGGCCGCCTTGATGACCTCGGTGAGGATCGCGCCGGAGCCCAGCAGAGTGACCTGGCCTGCCGGTGAGGACGTTTCATCGTTGCAGTCCAATGAATCTGGGCGTAAATAGCTATTGAAATAATAGCAACCGCGAAGAATGTCGGGCTCGCTGCCGGCCCGCAGGTCGGGCTGCGCGTAGTTCTCGTTCATCATCGTGACGTAATAAAAAACGTCCTGTTGCTCGACCATCATCTCCCGCATGCCGCGGTCGATGATGACCGCCAGCTCGCAGGCAAAAGCCGGGTCCCAGGCCTTGCAGTTGGGAATGGTCGCGGCCACCAGGTGGCTGGTGCCGTCCTGGTGCTGCAGGCCTTCACCGCCCAGCGTGGTACGGCCCGACGTGGCGCCGAGCAAAAAGCCGCGCGCCCGCTGGTCGGCGGCAGCCCAGATCTGGTCGCCGACACGCTGAAAGCCGAACATCGAGTAGTAGATGTAAAAGGGCAACATCGCCAGGCCGTGCACGCTGTAGCTGGTGGCGGCGGCGGTCCAGCTGGCCAGCGCACCGGCTTCGCTGATGCCTTCTTCCAGGATCTGGCCGTCCATTGCTTCGCGGTAACTCAGCACCGAGCCGATGTCTTCCGGCGCATAGCGCTGGCCGACGCTGGAGTAAATGCCGACCTGCTTGAAAAGGTTGGCCATGCCGAAGGTGCGGGCCTCGTCGGCCACGATGGGGACGATGCGCGGCCCGAGTTCGGCGTCTTTCAGCAGCCCGCCGAGCATGCGTACAAAGGCCATCGTGGTGCTCATGGGCTTGCCGGCGGCCTGCAAGGCAAAGCTGGCGTAGCTCGGGAGGGCGGGAATATTCACAACGTCGGCCGCGCTGTCGCGCTTGGGCAGGTAGCCGCCGAGCGCTAGCCGCCTGGCGTGCAGGTACTGCATCTCGGCGCTGTCTTCAGCCGGCTTGTAGAACGCCAGGCTGGTGGCTTGCTCGTCGCTCAAGGGCAGGTTGAAGCGGTTGCGAAAGCCGATCAGTTCGCTCTCGGCAAATTTCTTTTGCGAATGGGTGGTCATTCGGCCCTGGCCGGCGCTGCCCATGCCGTAGCCTTTTTTGGTGTGCGCGAGGATCACCGTCGGCTGGCCGGTGTGGGCGGCGGCGGCGGCGTAGGCGGCGTGAATCTTCACCAGGTCATGGCCACCGCGTTTGAGGCGGTCGATCTGCTCGTCGCTCATGCCTTGGGCCAGCCGCGCCAGTTCGGCGTTCTGGCCGAAAAAGTTGTCGCGGTTGAAGCGGCCGTCCTTGGCGGCAAAGGTCTGCATCTGGCCATCGACCGTGTGGGCAAAAGCCCGGGTCAGTGCGCCGGTCAGGTCGCGGGCGAACAACCCGTCCCAGTCGCTGCCCCAGATCAGCTTGATGACATTCCAGCCAGCGCCGGCAAAGAGCTTTTCCAGCTCGTCGATGATGCGGCCGTTGCCGCGCACCGGGCCGTCCAGCCGCTGCAGGTTGCAGTTGACGACCCAGACCAGGTTGTCCAGCCCCTCGCGGGCGGCCAGCGTCAGCGCGCTCATCGACTCGGGTTCGTCCATCTCGCCGTCGCCGAACACGCCCCACACGCGGCGCTGCGCGGCGCGTCCTTGTGGTTCATTGCGCCCGGCGCAGTCAAGCAGCCGGCGGTGCGACAGGTAGCGCATGAAGCGCGCGTGGTAGATCGAGCTGATCGGCCCGAGGCCCATCGAGCCGGTCGGAAACTGCCAGAAGTCGGGCATCAAATAGGGGTGCGGGTAGCTGCACAGCCCCCTTGGGACCCTCTGCACAACCCCCTGCGGCATGCGATCGGCCGGACTCGGGCGGTCTGCTGCGTTGATTTCCTTGCCGATAGCGGGGCTATCGGCTGCAAAAAGGCGCCTTGCAGCGCCTCCCGATTCGCTCGCCGCAGACTCGTCGGGGGTATGCAGAGGGTCCCCGGCTGAACCGTCGCCGTGAGCCGGCGCGCTCAGTTCCTGACGGTAAAAGCCGAGGTCTTTTTCGCTGAGTCTGCCTTCGAGGTAAGCCCTCGCATACACGCCGGGCGCGCTGTGGGGCTGAAAAAAGACCAGGTCGCCCCGGTGTTGCCCGTCGCCCGTGCCTTCGCGCGCATGGAAGAAGTGGTTGAACCCCGTCTCGAACAGGTCGGCCGCGCTGGCGTAGCTTGCAATGTGGCCGCCGAGTTCGCTGGAGCCGCCCGATTCGGCCTGGTTGGCCCGGACCACCATCGCCAGCGCGTTCCAGCGCATCAGCGAAGCCAGACGCTCTTCCAGCGCCAGGTCGCCGGGGAACACCGGCTGCGCGTCCACTGCAATCGTATTCTGGTACGGCGTGCCGAGTTCGGGTTGCCAGCCCATGCGCTGCGCTTGGGCCAGACGGCCCAGCGCATCAAGCATCTGGCGTGCCCGCGCTGCGCCTTGTGTGGCGGCAAGCGCCTGGAACGCGTCGCACCACTCGGCGGTTTCCTGTGGGTCGGGGTCGGCGGCGTCGCGGTTGGCGCGCCCTTGCATCGGTACAACCGGACCAGGTGCGCCAGTGGTGGCGTCGGCGCTGGCGGTCTGCGGATCGTTGCCTGCAGCAAGGTGATGGGAAGGAGTGGGGGCGTTCATGGTGAAACCAGTTTACGCAGCTGCAAGCAAAACATGCTGCGTAAAAAGCCATTAATCGGCAATAAAGCGGCATAAAATGCCTTGAAATAAAGTTTAAACGGCCTATGCAGCTTGATAAAACCGATTTGAAGATTCTTCACGAATTACAGCGCGACGGCGCGCTGTCCAACGTCGAGCTGGCCAGGCGGGTGCATTTGAGCCCGTCACCGTGTCTGGCCCGGGTGAAGGCGCTCGAAGCCGCAAAAGTGATTGACCGCTACGTGGCTCTCGCCAGCGCGGCGGCGCTCGGGCTGGGCCTGAGCGTCTTTATTTCCATAAGTCTGCGTTCGCAAAACCGGGATTCGCTGGCCGAATTCGAGCGCCGCATCGTTGAGCACGACGAAGTGATGGAGTGCTATTTGATGACCGGGGACAGCGACTACCTGATTCGGGTGGCCGTGGCGGACATCGCCGCACTGGAAAAATTCATTCTGAACCAGCTCACGCCAATTCCTGGCATCGAAAAGATTCGTTCGAGCTTTGCGCTGAAGCAGGTGCGCTATAAAACCGCGCTGCCGCTGGGGACCGTCGGCACCATCACCCTTTGATGTGGGCGAATGCGGCGCTTGGGCGTCTGCCGTACACCCCAAAAGGCGATGGGAAACGTTGGGAACGCTCTGCATCGCGCCTTGCGGCTTGCGCTCGGCCTGACTTAGGCGACCTGCTGCACTGCTTATTCAGGCTTCGGGCGTTCGCTATGAACTTCATAGCTAATTACGCCCGTTATTAGTGATAAAAACAAGGTTTTGATGCCTATTTTGTCGCCGCCTGATTCAACCGACTCAGGAAAGAACTTCACCTTCTGCCACGCCAAGAAATTGCAATGCCGCGACGGGTAAATGCGGCCAAACAGCCTGTAAAAGGACCTTAAGCGTAAAAATTGGTTGTGTAAGCCAAGGGAATGTAAGACGAGACGGTGGCTCCGGGTCGTAACAAGCGGGCGGGGTCCGGTTTAGGACTTGAAAGATACAAATTCAGGGGGGCTTTTTGAGCGAACTTCGAGACCCGCGGGAGTCCTCGCTGCAACGCCTGGTCTCATACCCCTTTCTTCCGCCAAACTTTTGCCTCTTGTAGGGGTAGAACGCGGTTAAATGTAGGTAATCTCCTACACGATTTCGGAACTTCGTCCTACGTTAAAACAATGAACCTTTGGCCGGGACCGCACGCACCTTCCATTTGAAAGTCGAGATTTGCTGTAGGTTTTCACCTACAAGAGTGTTTGCTTATGTAAGTTTTGTCCTACTTTGAGTGTAAGAGCCAGCTTACAAGGCCTCGCTTACCATCGCGGTTTTCCAAAAACACAGACTTGCTGGCGGCGACGCCAGACGGGTTGCCTGAAGATCGCAGCGAGGGAGGGCTTTTCAGACCACGCCAGGTGGCCGCCGCGAGGCGGGCTGGGCGCGGGTCGTGCTCCCTTCGGTGATCTGCCGGGACGACAGCCGAGTCTGCCTAGATCAACCGGAGGGAGTTTTTTTGAAAACGTTTGCACTCTCATGGGCCAGTGTCGCGCTCGCGGTTACTGGATTCTTATCGGCTTGCGGTGGTGGCGGCGGAGGAGCCGAACAGGGAGCCGTCTCTGCCGGCGCAACTACCGTAGCGGGTTTTTCGGCCAGCGTCGGAACCGACTCCAGCGCTCCGGCGCCAGCCGGCAGCGACTCCAGCGCTCCGGCGCGAGCCGGCAGCGACACCACTTTTACGCCCGGCGCCAATGGCCTGGGTTACCCCTTTGCTTCCCATAAAAAGGCGTACGTCGCGGGGATTCGGCCGACTTCGTCCACGCAGGCCGCGCAGGATGCACTGATCCGCACCCAGTACGACTCCTGGAAGACCGGTGTGCAGAGCCGCTGCGGCGGCTATGTCGCGGTGTTCAGCAACGAATACGCCAGCGTTTCCGAAGGTGCCGGCTACGGCATGCTGCTTTCGGTCGTGATGGCCGGTTACGACGCCCAGGCCAAAACGCTTTTCGACGGCCTGTTTCGGGTGGCCCGCTCGTTTCCGGCCTACGGCCTGAACGAGCCGGCGCTGATGGAGTGGCGGGTCAAGGCCGATTGCACCAGCGGCGGTGGCGGCTGGAACGCGGTCGATGGCGATCTGGACATTGCGATGGCGCTGCTGATGGCAGACCGGCAGTGGGGCTCGGCCGGCAGGGTCAACTACAAAAAGGAAGCGCTCGCCACGATCGACGCGATGAAGCGCCGCAACATGAACCCGCAGGGCTTCACGACCGGCCTGGGGACCTGGAACACCAGCCGTACGTCGGACTACATGATCACCCACTTCAAGGCATTCAAGCGCGCCACCGGCGATGCGTTCTGGGACCTGGCTACCGACAAGTCGTTCGAATTGCTCAACCTGATGCAAGCCAGGTTCGCACCGGACACCGGGCTGATTCCCGACTTCATCGTCAACACCCACTCAGACCCGATTCCTTCCCCCGGCTACATGGGCGACGGCAACCTGCTTGAAGACGACTATTCGTACAACGCCTGCCGCATCCCGTGGCGCCTGGCATCGGACTACGTCACCTCCGGCGACGAACGATCCAAAGTCGTCACGGCCAAGCTGACCGATTTTTTCCAGCGGGCGACTGGCGGCCAGCCGGCCAACTTCAGTGGCGGCTACACCCTCAGCGGTACGCCGATGGCTCCGGGCTATCCGTCACCGACCTTCGTTGGCCCCGCCACGGCGGGCGCGATGGTTGATGCGAAGTTCCAGCCCTTTCTCAACAGCCTCTGGACCCACTCCAGCAATAACCTCTCAACCGGGTATTACGGCACCGAGCTGCAGCTGCTCAGCCTGATCGTCGCCTCCGGCAACTGGTGGAACCCATGACCCGGAAAAGTCCACGCAAACCGCAAATTTTTTGGTACGGCCCGGCAAGCTGGTCGTCTGCCAGATCGGCTGAGCCGGACTGATTGCCTGGGCCCGTTGTTCGTGCCGACAGACCCGCCGAAAAACCTCGGAAAGCGGCTCCAGTCGCTATAAAAAACGTAGCTGCTTACGCCCTTAATCATTGGGCCGTAAGCCTAAAACACAAAAGATATTCGCTGATTATTGGACGGTGGCCGCACTCCTTTTGACGAGGCGGCTGCCGTCAGCGACCCGCTTGTTTGACCCTTCCATTTCTTGATACAGGAACGACTCCAATGAACTTTCGCAAACTTCAGGCCGCGTTTTCGCTTGCGGCGGCGCTCTGCGCCAGCGCCGCTTTTGGCGCGCCTGCGAGCTACCCTTTCGCGGCCAGAACCGACCCCTATCTTTACGGCACCAAGCCCAATCACATCACGCCAGCGCAGATGGACAACGCGATTCGCGGGCACTACAACGCCTGGAAGGCTGCGGCGGTGGTGAACGTACCCACGGTGTCCGGTGGCAAGGCAGTCCGGTTCAGCAGCAGCCATCTCACCGTCTCTGAAGGCATGGCCTACGGCATGCTGCTCTCCGTCCTGATGGCCGGCCACGACGCCGACGCGCAAAACCAGTTCGATGCCTTGCTCAAAACCGTGCGCGCGCGCCCGGCTTACAACGTCCCGGCTGCCAGCGGCGGCCCGTACCTGATGGACTGGCGCCTGACTGCCGACGGCTCTTCGAGCAACGCCGCCGGTGGCGGCTGGAATGCGATGGATGGCGACGAAGACATTGCAATGGCCCTGCTGATGGCCGACCGCCAGTGGGGCTCGACCGGCACCTGGAACTACAAGCAGCAAGCAATCAACACGATCAACGCGATCAAGTCCTGGAACATGAAGACCGACGGCACCACCAGAGGCCTCAGCACCCCGGATGTCAGCCGTACCTCGGACTACATGATCGGCCACTTTCGCGCCTACACGAAAGCCACCGGCGACACCTTTTGGAGTAAAACGGCGGTGGACCGCAGCCTGGCACTTGTCGAACGCATGCAGAACGTGTACTCGCCGGGTGTGGGGCTGATGCCCGACTTCATCGTCGAAACCAACACCGCCACCCCGCGGCCATCGCCCGGCGGCATGGGCGATGGCGTCGATACCGAGATGCATTACTTTGCCAACGCGCAGCGCAATCCGTGGCGCTGGGGCACCGACTATGTTCATTCGGGCGACGCGCGGCTGAAAGGCGTGGTCACCAAGATGATGAACTTCTTTGTGTCCAAGACCGGCGGCAACCCCGGCTCGATGGCGGTTGGATATCACCTAAACGGCACCAGTATGGGCACTCAATGGCCCGCAAAAGGCCTGATCTCCGCAGCCATGAATGGCGCCCAGGTGGACGCCAGCTACCAGCCCTTTCTGAACGCGGCCTGGGACTGGACCAGCGCCAACTACAGCACCAACTATTACGACGGCGAACTGATGCTGCTGTCGATGTTGGTGGCTTCAGGCAACTGGTGGAACCCCACTCCGCCGACGACTTCAACGTCGACGCCGACGCCGACGTCGACGCCGACGCCTGCACCTGCACCTGCACCTGCACCTGCACGCGTATCTACGACGCCAATTTCTACGACGCCAATTTCCTCACCGGCACCGGCGACCTCTGCCGGCACTGTTGCAGCGGCTTCCAGGCAGGCAGAAAGTGGTGTGCTCTCCGGTTCCGGCGTGGCCGTACGCACCGACGTCGCGGGCTACGAAGGCACAGGTTTTGTCGGCGGCTTTACTACTGCAGGCGACAAACTGACCGTGTCCTTTGCCAACCTGGCAGCCGGCACGTACAGCGTGCGCATCCGCTACCACGCGTGGGGAACCCAGCAAAACAACGTCGCTATCAATGGCGCCTCACGGAGCGAAGTCTTCTCGGGAACCGGAAGTGCATGGGCGGTCAAGACCATTGCCAATGTGACGCTGGCCGCCGGCAACCACACCGTCGCGATCACGAAGGACTGGGGTTATATCAATGTGGATTCGATTGAACTGGTCTCGGCCGGCACCACTACAGCCGCTGCAACCCGGCCGACCATCAAAATGCAGGCCGAAAGCGGCACCATGGCTGGCGTCGGAGTCGGCGTGCGCAAGGACGTCGCCGGTTTTGAAGGTTCAGCGTTCGTCGGAGCCTTCACGACGAATCGCGACATGCTGACACTGGGCTTTCCAAATGTGGTTGCCGGAACCTACAACGTGCGCATCCGCTATCACGCATGGGGCACCCAGCAGAACACGGTGGTGGTCAACGGGACCTCCAGGACCGAGTCTTTTGCGGCAACCGGCAGCAGCTGGGCAATCAAGACACTCAGCGGCGTCGCCCTGAACGCTGGAACCAACAGCATCTCCATCCTGAAGGACTGGGGCTACGTGGACATCGACTGGATAGAAATCGCACCGTAAGCGCTGCGCTGGTGAATGCCCGCCGGGAACTGCCAAAAGGCAGGCCCCGTCGGGCTTTTTTTGGCTTTGTGCAGCTGCTGCCGCCGGGTTGCATGCACTGCGCTTCCGGGGCTATGGCGCAAGCCTGCAAGCCTGCAAGCCACTATCGCGGCCGCCTGGGCGCTCAACGTCCGGTTATCGCCGTGAATACCGCTGCGGCAGCGTCAACTGTGGCTTCGATGTCCTGGCTTGTGTGCGCTGCGCTGACGAATCCCGCTTCATACAGGGCGGGCGCAATGTACACGCCGCGATCAAGCAGGCCGTGAAACAGCAGGTTGAAACGCGATCCGTCGGTGCGCATTACTTCACCATAGTTCTGCGGCAACGCGTCGAGCAGAAAAAAACCGAACATGCCGCCCTCGCTGTCGCCACAAAACGGGATGCCGGCGCGCTGCGCGGCCTCGTCGAGCCCGGTCACCAGACTGGCCGTTTTCGCGTGTAATGCGTCGTAAAAGCCAGTTGCCTGCACCTCGCGCAGGGTGGCCAGGCCGCAGGCCGTGGCAACCGGGTTACCCGACAGCGTGCCAGCCTGATAAACCGGCCCCAATGGCGCGAGTTGTTCCATCACGGCCCGGCTTCCGCCGAACGCGGCCAGCGGCATGCCCCCGCCAATGACTTTCCCGAGCACGGTCATGTCGGGCTTGAAGCCCGGAATCAATTTTGCATACAGGCCTTGCGCGCCTCCGAGCCCGGTGCGAAAGCCGGTCATCACTTCATCGAATATCAGCAGCGCGCCATGCTGCGTGCACAGCTCGCGGCAGCGCTGAATGAAGGCCACATTGGAGCGCACGAAATTCATGTTTCCAGCAATGGGTTCGATCATCAGGCATGCCAGCTCCGGGCCATGCAAATCAAACGCGGCTTCCAGTTCAGGAATGTCGTTGTAGCGCAGCACGACGGTGTGCTGCACCACTTCCGGAGGCACGCCAGCGCTGGTCGGAAAACCGTTGGTTGCCAGCCCGGAGCCGGCTTTGACCAGCAGGGCGTCGGCATGCCCGTGGTAGCAGCCTTCGAACTTGATGATCTTGCTTCGCCCGGTGGCGCCGCGCGCCAGCCGCAGTGCGCTCATCGCCGCTTCAGTACCAGAACTGACCAGGCGAACCATCTCGAGCGAGGGCACCAGTTTGACGATTTCTTCGGCGAGTTCGATCTCTCGCTCGGTCGGAGCACCGAAAGAAAAACCGTCTAGTAGTGCTTTTTGAACCGCTTCGACCACCGCTGGATGGCCGTGGCCCAGGATCATCGGGCCCCAGGAACCGATGTAGTCGGTGTACCGGTCGCCGTTGGCATCCCAGAAATAGGCGCCTTTCGCCCGGGTGACAAAACGGGGCGTGCCACCCACGGCCCTGAACGCGCGGACCGGCGAATTCACGCCTCCCGGGATCAATCTTTTTGCTCGCTCGAAAAGTTCAATGTTGCGCATGGATCTCAGTGCTTTGTATTACTGTCGGGCCGGGGGTCGGAAAGCGGCTGGCGGGGGGCGTCGGCGTCAGGCTCGGCGCCGCCCGAAGCGCCGTTTTCTTCGCCGTCACCGTTTTCATCTATGTCTGCCTCGGCCCAGAACATGCGGTCTGGCACGATGTGCCCCATGCCGGGATGAAACCCGGCATCAAGGCTGCGGTCGAGATAGGTCAACGCTTCAGAGGTGGCGGCGGGCAAGTCCTGACCGTTGCCGATCAGGGCGGTCAGCGCTGCGGAAAGGGTTTCGCCTGCGCCGCAAAAAGTAGCCTCGAAGCGCTCAAATTTTTCGCTGTACAGAACCGTTTCAGGGGTTGCAAGCACGTTGTCGAGGAACTGGTCCGGCAAGACCATTCCGGTTACCAGCGTATACGGCACGCCATGCGCCGCAGCGGCCTTTGCCAGTTCTCGCGCTGAGGGGTTGCGCTCGGAGGGCCAATCGGGCAGCAGCCAGCGCCACAGGCTATTGTGGTTTCCGATCAACAACGTGGTTTGAGGCAACATGAGATCCCGAAAGGCATCCAGATAACTCTCGATATCGCTATCGTTCCACCAAGACAGATTGGGCATGTAGGCAATCAGCGGAAGATCCGGATAGTCCGACGCAATTTCTGCAATCGCGCTGATGTTTTCGGGGCTGCCTACAAAACCGACTTTGATTGCGGTAACGCGCATGTCTTCCAAGGCTGCGCGCGCCTGATCGGAAACGGCCTCGTCGCCGAAGGGAAAGTGGTCCAGAATTTCTGCCGTGTCGCGGGCGTAAGCTCCAGTCACGACCGCCAATACGTGAACGCCAGCAGAGGCCATCGCGACGAGGTCGGCACTGAGGCCACCCGTCCCGCTTGGGTCGTTCGCATTGAAGGTCATGACGCATGCGGGAGACGCGCCTTCATCCGCGCGCTGAATTTCCCTTGTGTCCAGAGAATGCGTTTTGAGCGTAGCCATTGAATCCGATTGTTGCTTTTGTACGCGAATAAGCAACGCTGTCCCGATACAATTGTTGCATTCTATTCGAAGGCAATTTAAGCTGTGACTCAACCAATGACGTGGATGTGTTTGATATGTGGGTGGATTTATGACGAGTCTTTGGGCGCTCCCGAGCACGGCATCGCTCCTGGTACCGCGTGGGATCAAGTGCCCATGAACTGGACTTGTCCGGAATGCGGTGCGCGCAAAGAAGATTTCGAGATGATCGACATCTGACACGACTTCGAGCTTGAGTATTCACGGTTGGGCGGCCACCGCCGCCAGCTGAAATGGGAGCAGAAAATAGTGAGTATTCCAAGTTCCGGACTAAAGGTGCTGGTGATCGACGACAGCAACACCATCAGGCGAAGCGCGGAGATTTTTTTGAAGCAGGGTGGTCATGAGGTCCTGCTGGCCGAAGACGGTTTCGATGCGCTGTCCAAGGTGAACGATTACGAGCCGCACCTCATTTTTTGCGACATTCTGATGCCTCGGCTCGATGGCTATCAGACCGTTGCAATTTTAAAGCGCAATCCAAAATTTTCAGCGGTGCCTATCGTGATGCTGTCCTCCAAGGACGGCGTGTTCGACAAGGCCCGTGGTCGAATGGTGGGGTCGCAGGACTACCTCACAAAACCCTTTACCAAAGATCAGTTGCTGCAGACCGTGGGTGTATACGGCAACGCAATACAAGGATAGAAGCGATGACAATTACCAAAGTGCTGGTAGTCGATGACTCGAAAACCGAGTTGATGTTCCTCAGCGACCTCTTGACCAAGAAGGGGTTCACTGTCAAGACGGCAGAAAACGCCGAGGACGCGTTCAGGCGGCTGGCTGAGGAGAAGCCTGACTTGATTCTGATGGACGTGGTAATGCCGGGACAGAACGGATTTCAGCTCACGCGCGCCATTTCGCGGGACCCGCTTTTCAGCGACGTGCCGATCATCATGTGTACAAGTAAAAACCAGGAAACTGATCGCGTGTGGGCTATGCGCCAAGGCGCTCGGGATTACATCACCAAGCCGGTTAGCGCCAGCGACCTTATGGAAAAAATCCGGGCCCTTGGCTAAGGGCTTGCGGGTCGAATTATGGCGAACAAGCAAGCGCTACGGGATTTGCAGATGCGATTGGCTGATCGCCTGCAGGTTGCCCGTACTCAAGGTGTTGCTGCAGCGTGGCTCGCCGTCGAGGCCGGCGATAAAAAGTATCTGTTTCCATTGGTTCAGTCTGGGGAAATATTTCCTTGGGCTGCGCTGCAGCCTGTCCCCTACACGCAAGGCTGGTTTGTCGGCGTTGCCAACTTGCGTGGTCGATTGGTCGGCGTGGTCGATCTCGCCGGCTTTGTAAGTGGCGAGCCAAAGCTCGGCCTCTCCGAGTCCGCGTGTTCTGAATCGCGTTTCGTATTATTGAATAGTGCGCTCGAAGTGAACTGTGCTTTGTGGATCGACCGTCTTTCCGGCCTTCGAAACCAAGGCATGTTTTGTGATTTTTCTGGACGCGCATCCGATGCACCCGATTTTTTCGGCAATAGTTACGTTGATTTCAAAGGCGTAACGTGGCAGGAAATAAATCTCCAGAAGCTCGCGCAAGAGGCGCACTTTTTGACTATAGGTGCCTAGCAGGCGGCTGAAATACTCATCGAAACTCTCAATTCATAAAACCTTGACCTAGCACAGCGGCCCACAAGCGTTTTTTCCAAAAGCGGTAAGGGGTAAACAACTACTTTTTGCAGCGGTTTTGAGGTCAGAAGCCAGTATTTCAGCAAGCCCGCTAGCCTCTGGCCTTTCGTTTTTCCACAAGGCTTTCCTTATGTCCGCAATTGATAATTTTCAAACCATGTTTAAACCCAAGTTGAACGAGCCACTGGATAGCCTGGAACCCGCGTCGGTAGGCTCACCGAGCGAGGTTCATTCGAGCTTGGCAGTGACATGGGAGTCGTCGCCCGCCGCTGCTGACCGACGCCTTGAGACGGCTACTGCCGATGGGAGCGAATTTCCGTCTGGTCATTTTGCGGAGCCAGAGCCTCTTGTGCCGGTCAATCCAGACTTGCTTGCGCTTCCAGTTTTGGGCCGACGTACCGTTGGTCAGCATCAAAAGATTCTTGGTGCCGTTTTGGCATCGTCTCTCATGGTGCTCGCCGTCGTTGCCTATTTCGCGCTGGATCGCGCGGGCGGCGTTGCACAGCAGGTTGCCAGCACTGGCGAGTCGATGATGCAAGCCCAGCGGCTGGCGAAATCGGTTTCGCAAGCGATGATTGGCAACGCCCCCGCATTCGGCGACGTGCGTAACAGCGCAGAAGTATTTGCAAAAGCCATTCGTGGCCTTAGTGTCGGCGACGCGACTATGGGCTTGAGGCCGCTTGCTGACGAGCATCAGCCCGAGTTGCAAAAAACCATACCCATGATGGAGCGCGCGGAGAAAGATGCCAAGACGGTGATGGCCCAACAGGCAATCCTGACGCAGGTGGGTAGTGCGCTGCGTACGATAAATCGGCAATCCTCCGACCTGCTGGAAATTGCCGAAACCGTTTCTTCGCTAAAGCTTCAGCAAAATGCTGCTGTGGCGGAGATTTCGGCGGCCGGCCAGCTCGTGATGTTGACGCAGCGAATCGGCAAGTCCGCGAATGAGTTTTTGACCACCGAGGGCGTAAGTCCGGAAGCCGTGTTTCTGCTTGGCAAGGACTTGAACTCTTTCAAAGAGATATCCCAAGCTTTGCTGGATGGCAGCCCCGAATTACGCCTCAGCGCTACCAAAGACCCGCAAATTCGTGAACGCCTGACGGCGCTGATCGCCCTTTACGAGCAAACCCGGGTGCAAGCCGGCTCGATTCTGGGGAATTTACAGGGTTTGGTCTCGGCCCGCGAGGCCCAGACATCGATTCTTAAAGAAAGTGAACCATTGCGCGTGACTCTTGAAGAATTGCAAGTAAAGCTTTCTTCCGAAACTGGTCTTGGCGCGGCCTCGCTCACGGCGCTGATTGGGGCCGCATTTATCGCCTTGCTATGCGGAGCGGGTTTGGCGCGCTTACAGGTTCAAGACAGTCAGCAACGGCAGGGTGTTGCCGAAACCCAGCGTAAGGAGGCGATGAATCTGGAGCAGGACGCCAAACGCGTCAACGATGCCAACCAGGCGGCCATTTTGCGATTAATGAATGAGTTGCAGACAGTCGCAGAGGGCGATCTGACGCAAGAGGCTACGGTGACTGAGGACATTACCGGCGCCATCGCAGACTCCGTGAATTACACGGTTGAAGAGCTTCGGCAGCTTGTTGGCAACGTTCAGATTACCGCCACTCGTGTGGCGCAGACGACGGCCGAAGTTGACAGTACCTCGACTGAGCTGCTTGCTGCATCGACTGAGCAATTGCGAGAGATTCGCGAAACCGGTCAGTCGGTACTTGATATGGCATCCCGAATTAATGACGTTTCCACGCAGGCGAACGCTTCTTCTGAAGTCGCCAAGCAATCGCTTGCAGCGGCAGAGACCGGTTTGACTGCGGTGCAAAACGCGATTGGCGGCATGAATGCCATTCGAGATCAAATTCAGGAAACGTCGAAACGCATTAAGCGTCTCGGAGAATCTTCGCAGGAGATTGGCGAGATCACCGATTTGATCTCCGATATTACCGAGCAGACTAACGTGCTGGCATTGAATGCCGCTATCCAAGCTGCCTCGGCCGGCGAAGCCGGGCGCGGGTTTTCCGTCGTGGCGGAAGAGGTGCAGCGACTTGCTGAGCGATCGGCTGATGCAACGCGGCAGATTTCTGCGCTGGTCAAAGCAATTCAGACCGATACGCAAGACGCGGTAGCCGCCATGGAAAGGTCCACACAGGGCGTCGTTGAGGGGGCCAGACTTTCAGACAGCGCCGGCACCGCGCTATCTGAGATCGACCAGGTTTCGAGGCGGCTGGCTGACCTGATTACACAGATTTCGAGCGCCACGTCCAAGGAGGCGGCGTCGGCAAACGAGCTTGCAGGCAACATTCAGCATATTTTCGCCGTGACCGAGCAAACGGGAGAGGGGACGCGCTCGACTGCCCTGCAGGTTCGGGACCTTTCTCGCATCGCGGAAGAGCTGCGGCAATCGGTATCGCGATTCAAAATCGCCTGAGCTTCCATCTTCGCCCTGGATCACCTCTTCGAATTCTGAACGGCCCGTCAAGTATGCAATCCAACGCATCCCCCTCCCAAGCGGCAGACCTGGAGCTTGGCCTCAACGATCTGGGCCCGCTGGCATGGGTGATTGACGAGTTGCGCAAATCGCTTGAAGGTGCGGTTAAAGCCATGAAGCGATTTGTCCGGGACGCCGAAGTTGCTCGAGGGTCCGACCTCGCGGCGATTGACTCCAGTCAGTTGCGTATTGCCCGCCAGCAACTGCACCAGTCTGTCGGTGCCCTTGAGATGGTCGGATTGCCGGCGCCGGCGATGTTATTGAAGGGTATGGAAGCTGCGGTGCAAAGGTTTGTCCAACAGCCTGAAAATTGCACGGCAGACGCCTCTACCAAGTTGGAGCGGGCCAGCTTCGCGTTGACCGAGTACTTGCAAGGGGTGCTGTCGAATCGCCCGGTCTCTTCGATTTCCTTGTTTCCTCAGTACCGCGAAATTCAAGAGATCGTGCGGGCGGAGCGGATTCATCCCGCCGACCTTTGGTCTCACGAATGGCGATGGCTGGACCCGAAATATCCGGAAGACCGACCGGCTCTCTTTTATGGGCCGGACTCCCGTGCCCTTTTGGATCGGGCCATTCTTCCCTTGATGAAGGGGAGATCACCGGATTCGGCACAAACCCTGCGCGACCTGTGTCTCGGTTTTTCCGCTGGACAGACGAGATCGCAACCCAGGATTTTTTGGAAGCTCGCGGCCGCTTTTTTTGAAGCGCTGGCGCAAGATGTGCTTAAACCCGACGTTTATGTAAAGCGCGCTAGTTCCCGAATCCTTTTGCAGTATGCGTCCTTGGCGAAGGGTGTTGAGGAGGTGTCAGACCGTCTGGCCCAGGACTTGATTTTCTTTTGCGCGCAAGCGGGAGCTTCGGGCGCTGACGGAATCCCGCTTCTTGCCGTAGTTCGGGAACTGTATGGCCTTGATGCGCATAGATTTGTTGACTATGAGTTGGTTCAGTTCGGTCGATTTGACCCGGCAACTCTTTCTCAAGCGCGCAAGCGTATCGCCGCAGCCAAGGACACTTGGTCGGCGGTGTCCGCAGGTGATGTCAACAAATTCAAAAGCGTTTCGGACCAGTTTAGCCTGGTCGCAGATTCGCTTATCAGATTGCATCCTGCCAGTGGCCCTCTCGCTCAGGCATTAACCCAAGCAATCCACAGCACGGTTCAATTGGCGCAACCCCCCCGCATCGAACTGGCAATGGAGGTTGCGACATCGGTCATGTATCTCGAGGCGGTATTCGAAGATCTCGATCCAAATGACCCGCTGCTCGAAGTCCGTACGCGAAATCTGGCCGAACGCCTTGAAGGAGTCCGCGCGGGAGGTGAACCGCAGCCGTTGGAATCGTGGATGGAGGAACTCTACGGCCGGATCAGCGACAAGCAAACAATGGGTAGCGTTGTTGGGGAGCTGCGGGTTTCTTTAGGCGAATTGGAGAAAGGCCTGGATGCTTTTTTCCGCAACCCAGAAGACAAGAGCTCCCTTCAAGCGGTTCCTGGTCAGCTTTCGCAGATGCGTGGCGTGCTGTCGGTTCTTGGTTTGGACCAAGCTGCGCATACCGTATTGCGTATGCGCGAGAGCGTCGAGCAGATGCTTGATACGGACGTAAATGCTGAGCAGGCCAGTGCCGCTGGCACATTTGACCAATTGGGCAATAACGTCGGTTCCCTGAGTTTCCTTATCGACATGTTGAACTATCAACCTGCTTTGACCAAGAAGCTGTTCGTGTTCGACGAGCAAGTGGGTGAGCTTAAGCCGATCATGGGCCGGCGTGCCAAGCGTTCACTTTCTGGTTTTTCCGAAGCGCTTGGGGGTTCGCTGGCCGTCGACGGTTCCGATTCTGTAGCACCGAACCCAATGTCAGACTCTGGCGCCGAGCCCTCTTCCGCAAAAATTGTGGACTCCGGGGCAGCCGCTCCTTCCTTGGACGCACAACAATACATCGAGGTGCTTGCGACCAAAAATCTGGCGTTGGGTGCAGAGGGCTCCGATTTTTCTTGGCAGGGGGCGGCTTCCCTGACGGTTGAGCCGACAGCGTTGCAGGTCGATGGGTCGCACGAGTCCGAGCCGAGCACATTTACCGAAGATGATCTGCAGGAGATTTTCCTCGAAGAGGCGCGAGAAGTGGTGGCCGCAGCATCAGAGGCTTTGTCCAAGCTGGCAGACAATCCCGGCGACGTTTTGGAGCTGACTGTTCTGCGTCGAGCTTTCCACACTCTGAAAGGAAGTTCGCGGATGGTCGGGCTCAAGCAGTTTGGGGATGCCGCTTGGTCTTTCGAGAAACTTAACAACAGCTGGCTTGCAGATCAGAAACCAGCCAGTGCCGATTTCAGGACTCTCATGCTGCAGGCATTGGGCGAGTTTGAGTCCTGGATTTCCGCCATCGCCTCACGCGATGAAGCTGGCTGGTCTTCGCTTCCGTTTTCGACCAGTGCCGACGCCATGCGTGCGTCCGAAACCTATGTGGCCTTGGCTCCAAAGAGCCTAGCCCAACCCCATTCCAATGCAGGGTTGTCGGGTGGATTAGCGGTTTCTGAGCAAGGCCGACCAAGCCCTGCCCTTGAGCCGGGTTCACAACAGAGTTCTAAGTTTGATCAACTTGACGAGGCTACCGATCTTGGGGAGTTTCTCTCAGGTGAACTATCGCCCGAGATCGAAGGCAGCGGGGAGTTGACTGCTCCGATTTTTTCAGGCGGTGCCGACTTTGGCTTTTTGGGCCATGACGGCAGACCTAAGGCGACTCTCGATGCGCTGACCTTCCCGGCTTCGCCAACGATGCCAGTTGCTGGCGACGAGGTACAGAGCATTGAGGACGTGGATTTCGATGCGTTGTTCGGACTGCCGGAGGACGGGGAGCGGGAAGCGCTGGCAGCCGACCGGTTTTTCGCTGATGCAATTGCTCAGACTGAAAACCTACCTACTAATCTAACGCCGCTGCTTTCAGGCAGCCGCTCGTTTTCCTTGGACGAGCCGGTCAGGGAAGTGAGCCTGGACCCTGCACTGACGTCAGCAGCTGAATTAGATGATTTGTCGGCTTGGCCGATCTCGATTTACCGCGAGCCCGCTGACCACGCTTTAGACACAGACGCGGGTACCGAAACCGAGGATGAAGAGCAGGTCAGGGTCATTGGCGCTTTGCGTATCGGCATTCCGCTTTACAACGTTTATCTGAATGAAGCCGACGAATGGTCACGCCGTTTGGTAACTGAAATTGGGGAGTGGGCGCTTGAAGTCGATCGGCCGGTCAGTGACACGACGGTCGCTCTGGCGCATTCCCTTGCGGGAAGCTCGGCCACAGTAGGGTTTCAGGCCCTTTCCAGCATTGCGAGGATGTTCGAACGCGCGTTGCAAAAATCGCAGTCGCATTACTCAGCTCCGCACCATGCTTATTCAGCGTTGTTCTCGAACACTTCTGAAGAAATTCGCCGCCTGCTTCATCAGTTCGCCGCTGGCTTTCTCAAAGAGGCTGACCCGGAAATGTTGGAGCAACTCAAGAACCTGGATTTTCCTGATTCGATCTCGAACTCTTCGAATGAGTCGAGCGATTTTGATACGCCGCCGGCAGATAAAGCGCCTCAATTCTTGATGACGGCTTCAAAGGAGCTGCTCTCTAGCTCGCTGATGCCGTCAGCAGTTTTAAACACTCTTGCTTGCGCCACAACTCCCGAAGTAGTTGTTGTTGAGCCAATCGGGACAGTACAAACGGTCTTAAAGGTGTCAGCAGTCCCGTCAAGTCCTGAGGTGTTGGATCGAGATGTTTCTGTATTGCTCCCCCTCGTTGGCGAGTTGAAAGATCTGTCCGATCAGGTTGGAATCGAAGCAATCGACGCGATCGACGCGATTGATCCAGATCTCTTCCCGATTTTCGAGGAGGAAGCAAAAGAGTTGATGCCCCAGCTGGGCGGTGCGCTGCGTCAGTGGGCTGGCAGGCCCAATAACCAAAGAGCTCGCCTAGAGGTGCTCAGGGTCCTCCATACGCTAAAGGGCAGCTCGCGCCTGGCCGGTGCGATGCGCTTGGGTGAATTGACCCATAGGATCGAGTCCCAAATTGAGTCTTTGGGTACCGAGCCTCCACCCGCCGACGAGTTTGATGAGTTGTTGGTCCGATTCGACGCGATGCAAAACGTCTTTGACTCATTGTGCGACACGGGCGTCTGCCAGTCTGACATTGGGATGGGGGACGATGTCAGCCGCGGGACGAATGGCGCGGAAGTTGAAGCGCAGGCCTGGATGACCTCAGTGGACCTCAGCGGCTCTTCTGCGGTTGACCAGTTGTCGGTTCGCGACCAAATTGACTTCTCGCATGAAAATCCGGCAGTGGCTCTCAGGAGTAGTTCGCTGCTCGAGGGCTCGGCAAGTATTATTAAATCGCTGGAAATAGAGCAGGGAGAGACCTTACGGGTCGCCGCTGCCTTAGCCGACACCCCCACTAAAACTCTCATCCCCCCGCCGCAGGCAATGGTGATGGCCTCGGTGCGCCAGGCTGCGGGGGCTTCCGTGCGCGTACGATCGCAATTGCTTGACCGAATGGTAAACCAGGCGGGCGAAGTCATGATCACCCGCTCGCGACTCGAAGCCGAGTTGATGCAGCTGAGAAGTTCCTTGGGGGACATGAATAGCAACCTGAATCGCCTTCGCCAACATCTTCGCGACATCGAACTCCAGGCGGAAACCCAGATGCAATCCCGTCTGGCCCAAGCCAAAGAGGCTCAGGCTGGGTTCGATCCGTTGGAGATTGATCGCTTCACCCGCGTTCAGGAACTCACTCGGATGATGGCGGAGTCGGTCAACGACGTCGCGACGGTGCAGCGTACCTTGCAACGCACGGTTGAGGCCACAGAAGATGATTTGATCGCACAAGCCCGTCAGACTCGCGAGTTGCAGCGTGACCTTCTGCGCACGCGAATGGTCGAGTTCGAAAGTATCGCGGATCGACTTTACCGAGTAGTACGGCAGGCGTCCAAAGACACCGGCAAGCAAGTCAAGCTGGATCTGCTGGGCGGGACCATCGAGATGGACAGAGGGATGCTCGACCGTATGACTCCGGCTTTCGAGCACCTGCTTCGGAACTGTGTGGCGCATGGCATCGAAGATCGTGAGTCCCGCGAAGCTTCCGGAAAGGATCCGGTCGGTTTGATCGCTGTCCACCTGAGACATGAGGGAAACGACGTTTCGGTCGATTTCAGCGACGATGGTAGCGGCCTGAATATCCGCCAGATTCAAGAAAAGGCGGTTACGCAGGGTTTAATCGAGGCTGATGCGGTGTTGACCGAACAGCAGGCCGCAGACCTGATTTTTTTGCCTGGTTTCACGACGGCAGCACAAATCACAGAATTGGCGGGTCGGGGCATCGGCATGGATGTTGTACGCTCTGAGGTGCAAGCACTTGGTGGTCGGATCGAGACCAATACTGTCGTTGGTAAAGGCACGCATTTCAAGCTGGTGCTGCCGCTGACGACTGCAGTGACACTAGTGGTCATGATTCGGTCAGGAGCCCTTTCCATTGGCGTACCGGCCCACCTTATAGAGACGGTGCGGCGGGTTTCCGCGAACGACTTGCAGGCCGCCTATGCGTCGGGCACCTTCGAACTTGCGGGTTCTGCCTTACCCTTTTTCTGGTCGGGTCTTTTGTTGCAGGCATCGTTTCAGAGCGCCGAGCCTGCGACCAAAACGCTGCCAGTGGTGGTTTTTCGAAGCGCCGATCAGCGGCTGGCCTTGCATGTTGACGAAGTCATCGGCAACCAGGAGGTGGTGGTCAAGAATCTCGGTCCTCAATTGTCGCGCCTACCCGGTCTTTCAGGCATGTCGGTGCTGGCGTCTGGTGACGTTGTTCTGATTTACAACCCGGTGGCATTGGCCTCGATTTATGGAGTTCGAGCGCGCGCTTGGGCGACAGCTAATCAACGCATGGTGTTGACCGAGGACTCGGTGGGTGGTGGCGTCAAGATGGCAGCGTCCGAGCCGTCAAAGGTTCCGCTGGTTTTGGTGGTGGACGACTCGATCACGGTCAGGCGCGTGACCCAGCGGCTGTTGCAACGCGAAGGATTCCGTGTGGCCATGGCCGCAGACGGTTTGCAGGCCCTCGAGCGACTGCAAGATGAGCTGCCATCAGTTGTCCTGTCCGACATCGAGATGCCGCGGATGGACGGATTCGATCTGGCCCGAAATATTCGCGCCGATGCCCGTCTCAAGTCCTTGCCGATCATCATGATTACCTCGCGCATCGCGGCGAAGCATCGCGAATACGCGATGGAACTCGGAGTTGACAATTACCTGGGTAAGCCCTACTCCGAAGAGGAGTTGATTAGGCTCGTTCGACAGTACTGTGCGACTGAGGCAACCTGTTCTGCTTAAATGTTAGTCTAGCCCAGCCACGTAGCGCGAAGCGCTTTTAAGCAATAGCGGGTTGGTTCACTTCGTTTTAACAACCGAGTAGCGTTTTAGGGAATTCGCGCGAGCCTGATCGTGTTGCACGATAGGAAACGGGTAGTTTTTTCCGATCTGTACTCCAGCTAGCTCCAATGTCGAGGGCGATGCCAGCCACGGCGCGTGTATTGCCT
>JAJAYS010000094.1 GCA_026786065.1 Polaromonas sp. | reverse complement strand
GGCCAAAGAAGGTATCGCCGCAGTCTCCGGCATCTTCGCGCTGATAGTGGTGTTCAGCTACCTCGCCTGGGTCGCCGGCCGCAACGTCACCGACACCGGTCTGCTGATCGCGCTGGCCGCGACCCTGCCGCGCCAGATCGACCTCTCCTACAGCCTGCACGGCCTGGCCTCCGGCTGGAACGATCTGCTGGCCGTGTGGACCCGCATCGGCGGGGCCTGCGCAGCGATGCGGCCGCTGCCCGATAGCGGCTTCGAGTCGCGCATCCGATTCGATGGCGTGGCGCTGCAGGACGAGCGCGGTCTCCTGGTGTGCAGCAGCATGGAGGAGGTGCTTGCTCTGGTCGCCGCCCGCAGGTCCGGCCGCTTGCAGGTACGCGGCAGCAACGGCTCGGGCAAATCGACGCTGCTGGTGGCGCTGAAGGCGCGGCTGGGCGTCGATGCGTTTTACTGGCCGACCGGTGACCGGCTGGCTTTCGCGTTTGCCGGTCTGCCGGGCGCCAGCGAAGCGGGCGGTGAAGGCGCTGAAAGCGCTGAAAGTGGTGACGCAGCCGCGCCCGGCCCCGGAGCCGCCGCCCCATTGCCGGGGCAGCGTGCGGCTGCCTACGCCGGCTTTTCGTCGGGTGAGCGGCAACTGGCCTCGCTAAGGGAGATTGCCAGCCACACGGCAGCGCAGGTCTATCTGCTGGACGAATGGGACGCCAACCTTGACGCGAACAACCGGGCCAGCGCCGAGCAGCTGGTGGCCGGGCTGTCCGAGCGCGCCGTCGTGGTCGAAATCTCGCACCGGGATCGGGTTTGACGCAAGATTCAGCCGCTTTTTAATGCACAAAAGTGCTTTCGGAGAATGTGGGACGGGCGCAAACAGCTACGAAATAGATAGCGTCTAGTAGGTTAAGGCGGCTGGCTTGAGACCAGATTACCGCAGCTTGAGTCGCCCCGTCCTCTTATCATTGCAAAAACAGCATTGTGACTCCATAATTTCATATATGTTCATTAGATTTATCACCGCAGAAGTGCAGCAGGCGCTACTCGGTTCACCAGCCGTCGTGCTGCTCGGGCCGCGCCAGGTAGGCAAAACCACCTTGGCACTAGAACTCGCGCAAGCCGATGCCGCGTACTTTGACCTGGAGTCTCCAGAAGACCGCAGCAGGCTCAGCAACGTCGAGCAAACGCTGCGCAGCAAGCAAGACCGCTTGGTAGTGCTCGACGAAGTGCAGCGCCTGCCAACGTTGTTTGAAGCGCTGCGCGGGCTGATTGACCATGCGAGGCGCAACGGGCAGGGTAGCCGTAAAACCGGCCTGTATTTGCTGCTGGGCTCTGCCTCGCTCGACCTGATCCAGCAAAGCAGCGAAACCCTGGCGGGCCGCGTCGCATTTATTGAACTGAGCGGATTGCACCGACTGGAAGTGCCGGACACCCTGTGGGACGACCTGTGGCTGCGCGGCGGCTTCCCAGAATCCCTCACGGCACCGAACGAAGCGGCCAGCGTGCGCTGGCGGCGCGACTTCACGCGTACCTATCTGGAGCGAGACGTCGCCCAGTTCGCCCCGCGCATCGCCGCCGAAATGTTGCGCCGTTTCTGGACCATGCTGGCGCACTTACAGGCCAGCACCGTCAACGTCGCGCAACTCGCACGCAACCTCGGCGTCGACACCCGTACTGCCGGCGGTTACCTGGATTTACTGACTGATCTGCTGCTGGTGAGAAGGCTCGCACCCTGGCACAACAACCAGGGCAAGCGCCTGGTGAAGTCACCAAAAATCTACATCCGCGACAGCGGCCTGCTGCATAGTTTGCTCGGCATCACCAACATGGACAGCCTGCTGTCGCACCCGGTCGTCGGTGCCAGCTGGGAAGGCCACGTCGTTGAAAGCCTGCTGGCGGTAGCGCCGCCAGAGGTGCAGCCCACTTTCTACCGCAGCAGCGCCGGAGCAGAGATCGATTTACTGCTGACCTGGCCCGGCGGCGAACATTGGGCAATAGAAGTCAAGCGCAGCACCACGCCCAAAGTCGAGCGGGGCTTTCACAGCGCGTGCGATGACATCAGGCCGGTCAAAAAATGGGTGATTTATCCGGGGACCGAATGCTATCTGCTCGACGACGATATCCAGGTCATGCCTTTGCATGCGGCGATGCGGGAGTTGGAGGACAGGCGGGGGGGATTGAGGCGGCGGATTTTTGCCGTTGCTGAAGGTGCGAATTGCCGACCGCCTAATGAAGCGTGAGAAGCTCTAGGGATCGTGTCCAGAACTCAGTTTGAGAACTTGCATAGACGAATATGTCCCGTCTGATGAAATGCCAGCGCCAATTGCGACACCTGAAGGAGGCATCAGGGCACTCTTCAAGTCGTGTGCAGCCCTTGGGCTGTTTGCAGACGCACTCACGCCTGCGCCCTGTGCATAAGCACCCCTCTAGCCATCCAGATGTTGGACAGCGCAAACAGCGTGACCAGCTGCGCCGTGTTCTTTGCCAGTCCGCGATAGCGAACTTTGGTGTAGCCGAACTGGCGTTTGATCACACGAAACGGATGCTCCACCTTGGCACGGATGCTGGCCTTGAGTTTCTCGGCTTGTTCGGCGAGTGCGCCCCAGGGCGTATGCTTTTGCTGTTTGTGCGGTAAGCGCCCGGGCAACACACATAGCATCCGTAGCGGAGCAAGGCGACGACGGTGTCCACCAAGAACTTGAGTGGACACCATGGAACACGCCAAACTCCCCGCCCGGCGTCGTCACAGCGACGAACTTAAGGCGCAGGTCCCGAGCGAAT
>JAJAYS010000093.1 GCA_026786065.1 Polaromonas sp. | reverse complement strand
GGGCCACACGGTGATTCCGTCCTCGACGCAGCCGGCCAACCTGCAAAGCAACTTCGAGGCTTTGAAGCTGAGTCTGAGCGAGGCAGACATGGCGCAGATCGCCCGGCTCGACAAAGGCACGCGGCTGGTCGATCCGGCTGGCTTGAGGCCAGAGAGGGATTGAAGCGCGCGCCGGCTGGCACCGGCTTGTGCAGATGCGAGCCCCTGCCTGTCATTGCGGGCTCGACCCGCAGTCCAGGCGCGTCGCTCCATGCGCTGACCTAATCTGAAGAACCGCTGCGGTACGGCAGCGCAAATCGGTGCAGCCCACGGTGAACTGTTGCGCCAGCGCCGAGAATCACCATGCGAGCCGTATCCCATCGATCTGTCCGCCCACCTGGAGCCCGAGATGACCCAAACCCCGTTCACACTTTCAGAGCAGTTCCCTATCCAGATTGAACGGATGTTCGAGCTCTGGACCCAGCCCGGGCACCTGGCGAAATGGTTCGGTCCGGCCGGCGTCAAGGTGACTCGCCACACGATGGATCTGCGCCCCGGCGGGAGCTACCATTTTTGCCTGCAGGGGCCGGTCGGCGAGCCGCTGTGGGGCAAATGGGTGTTCCGCGAAATCACCCCTCCCACGCGGCTGGTCTGGCTGCATTCGTTCTCCGATGAAGCCGGTGGCGTAAGCAAACACCCGATGAGCCCGACCTGGCCGCTCGAAATCGTCAGCACCGTCGGGTTCACGCAGCAGGGCGAGCTGACGCGCGTTGACCTGCATTGGGTCACGCACAACGCGAGCGCCATCGAGCAGCAGACCTTCGACGGCGCACACGCCAGTCTGCAAATGGGCTGGGGCGGCACGCTGGCGCAGTTGCAGGCCTATGTGGCGAGCCTCTAGACACCCTCTGCACCAACCCCTGCTGCCTGCGACCGGCCGGACTCGCCGGGGTTAGGCAGAGGGTTCCTGGCGCCGACCTGCAGCGCGGGTTTTCTAATGCCGATGCGGCAGCTGCGGCGGGCAGTGACGGGGCGATGAAACCCTATGATGGTGATCAGCCATCTCACCCTCCCCGCACCAAGGAAGCAGCATGTCGATCCAGACGATGTACCAGCAAAAACGCAGCTCGGCCGACGACGCCGTGCGCCTCGTGCGCAGCGGCGACGCGATCATCGTGCCGACCGGCGTCGGCGAGCCACCGGCGCTGCTCAGCGCGCTGTCGGCGCAGCGCCGCGCCTTCACCGGCGTCACGGTGTCGTCGGTCCTGGCGATGCGCAAATTCGACTACCTCGATCCCGAGACGGTCGATCACATACGCCACGTCGCCTTTTTCTATGGCGGCGCAACCCGCGCCGCTGGGCAGGCCGGCTGGGTCGATTTCATTCCGGGTTATTTTTCCGAGATCCCGGCGCAGATCGAATGCGGTCAGATTCGGGCCGACGTGGTGTTCAGCATGGCCTCGACGATGGACGCGCACGGCTATTTTTCTTTGAGCCTGGGCGCCGACTACACGATGGCTGCCATCGCCAGGGCGCGGGCGGTCGTACTCGAGGTCAACCCCAACGTGCCCTTTGCCTACGGCAACTGTCATGTGCATATTTCGCAGGTCGCCGCGCTGGTCGAAAGCAGCGAGCCGGTGCTTGAAGTCTGGCTGCCGAAAATCGGCCCGGTGCAGCAAGCCATCGGCAAACAGGTGGCCGATTTGATCGACGACGGCTCGACGCTGCAGATCGGCTACGGCGGCATCCCCGACGCGGTGGTGATGCAGCTGACGCACAAGCACGACTTGGGTATCCACACCGAAATGATCGGCGACGGCATATTGACGCTGTTAGAGAGCGGCGCGGTGACCAACCGGCGCAAGAACTACCTGCCCGGCAAGATGGTCGCCACCTTCGCGCTCGGCTCGGCCCGGCTCTACAAGTTCATGGACCGCAATCCGCAGCTGGAGATACATCCGGTAGATTTCACCAACTCGCCCGAGCTGGCCGGCTTGAACGACAAGCTGGTGACGATCAATGCCACGCTGCAGATCGACCTGCTCGGCCAGTGCGGCTCAGAAAGCCTGGGCCACACGCCGTACTCCGGCACCGGCGGCCAGTCCGATTTCGTGCGCGCGGCCAACCGCTCGCGCGGCGGCAAGGCCTTCATAGTGCTGCCGTCCACCGCCAAGGGCGACACCATCTCGCGCATCGTGCCGGTGCTCAGCCTGGGCACCCATGTTTCCACCAGCAAAAACGACATCAACTACGTCGTCACCGAATACGGCGTCGCGCAACTGCGCGGCAAGTCGGCCGGGCAGCGCGCCCGCGAGCTGATCGGCATCGCACATCCGGACTTCCGGGCCGAGCTGACGCAGCAGGCTGGCGCGATGAAGCTGCTTTGAAGGCGCTTTAAACCCTTTTTATAGCGGCGGCTTTAAAGCCACCGTGAAGCGGCTTGTGGCGGACACCACCAGAACAGCACGGCCGGGACGCCCGCCAGCATGCTGGTCGCTATTTTTTTGATAGCTGCTTACGCCCGTATTCATTGGGGTAGCGGCCAATTTGATGCTAAGCAGGTAGCTACTCAGCTACCCGAACGCGGGCATTCCATTCCGCGCGCTCTGTGTGAGGGCTCGCCGATAACGATTCCCGTGACCCTTCCAAAGCCCGCGGCCCTCTCCCTAACCCTCTCCCAGAAGAAGAGGGAACAAGCATTGCAAGCGCGGACCCATAAGCACTTACCTAAACTTAAAGCTCAGCCAACCCGGCCGGCTGCACCGCGGTAAACCGGTGAATCAGTAAGGTTTTGTACCGCAGAAACTTGCCCGACAGCACCACCTTCACCCGGTCGCCTTTCGGGTCCGGCTGGCGCTCGATGTCCATCGAAAAATCGATCGCACTCATGATGCCGTCGCCGAACTCCTCGTGGATCAGCTCCTTGATGGTGCTGCCGTACACGTTGACCATCTCGTACCAGCGGTAGATCAGCGGGTCGGTCGGCACCGCCGTCGGCAACGAGCCTTTGTAGGGCACGACCTGCAGCCACTTCTGCTCCTCGGCGCTCAGCCCGAAAATTTCGCCGACGGTGTGGGCCTGCTTGGCATCCAATGTCATCTGGCCCAGGCAGGCGGCGGTCGTCCATTCCTTGCTTTGGCCAACTTGCCTGGCGACCGAGTCCCAGGTGATGCCTTTGGACACCTTGGCGGTGATAATTTTTTCGGTAATGTCGTTGCGGTTCATAAGGGACCCTCTACATAAATCTGGAGGAACTGTGGCAGCCGGATCGGGATGGGCTGCAAGGCGTCTTTTTGCAGCCAACAGCCGCGTTATTGGGAAAAAAGCAACGCGGCAGACCGGCCGAGCCCGGCTGATCACCGACCTCAAAGAGTTATGCAGAGGGTTCTCAGGACTCATTGGTTGGCAACTTGCGCGCAGCGCTGGTTTGCGCTGCACGAGTCACGCAAGAGCCGAGCCACTGTGGCGCCGGCCCGTGGCCCTCCCGCGCGGGGCGGACGCCCCCGGCGGGGTTGCCCCGGGGTGGGGGGGGG
>JAJAYS010000092.1 GCA_026786065.1 Polaromonas sp. | reverse complement strand
GCTTCGCGCTGCCAGCGGGCACCTTTGCCGATGTCGATCTGGGCGACACGCTGGCTTACTCGGCCTTGCTGGCAGACGGCACAGCGCTGCCGGCCTGGCTGAGCTTTAGCGCGCTCACCGGCATTTTCAGCGGCACGCCGCTCAATGCTAATGTCGGCAGCCTCAACGTGCGCGTCACCGCAACCGACCTGGCCGGTGCCAGCGCCTCGGACATCTTTGTGCTGACCGTGGCCAACACCAACGATGCACCGGCCTTGACCGGCACGCAGGCCCTGCTCGCTGCAGGCACCGAAGATGTGGCCTACACCGTCACCGCCGCCGACTTACTGGCCGGCTTCAGCGATGTGGACGTCGGCGCCATCTTGGGCGTGTCGGGTTTGACTGCATCGGCGAGCACCGTCACCACTAATGTTGACGGCAGCTTCACGATCACTCAGGCAGCCAACTTCAACGGTCCGGTCAGCCTGAGCTACAGCGTCATCGATGGCAACGGCGGCGCGATTGCGGCCAGCCAGAGCTACAACTTGACGGCAGTCAGCGATGCACCGGTCATTGCCGCAATCGCAGCCGTCACGATGAGCGAAGACACCGTAGCCAGCGGCACCGCCGTAGGCAGCGATGTCGACAGCGCTTTGCTGACCTACACCGCTGGCGCAGCCGCCAATGGTGCGGTCGCGATCAATGCCGCCACTGGCGCCTGGACCTACACGCCTGTCGCCAACTTCAACGGCAGCGACAGCTTCACCGTGACCGTCTCCGACGGTGATTTGACCGCCCAGCAGGTTGTCAACGTGACGATCAACCCGGTCAACGACGCACCGGTCATCGCCGCCACAGCTGCCGCCACGGTTGCTGAAGAAAGCTCTGTCAGCGGTACGGCCGCAGGCAGCGATGTCGATAGCGCTTTGCTGACCTATACCGCTGGCGCAGCCGCTAATGGTGCGGTCGTCATCAATGCCGCCACTGGCGCCTGGACCTACACGCCTGTCGCCAACTTCAACGGCAGCGACAGCTTCATCGTGACCGTCTCCGATGGTGATTTGACCGCCCAGCAGGTTGTCAGCGTCACCGTCAACCCGGTAAACGATGCACCGGTCATCGCCGCCACAGCCGCCGCCACGGTGGCTGAAGACAGCTCTGTCAGCGGCACGGCCGCAGGCAGCGATGTCGATAGCGCTTTGCTGACCTACGCCGCTGGCGCAGCCACCAATGGTGCGGTCGCTATCAATGCCGCCACTGGCGCCTGGACCTACACGCCGGCCCTGAACTTCAACGGCAGCGACAGCTTCACCGTGACCGTCTCCGACGGTGATTTGACCGCCCAGCAGGTTGTCAGCGTCACCGTCAACCCGGTCAACGATGCACCGGCCTTGACCGGCCCGCAGGCCCTGCTCGTTGCAGGCACCGAAGATGTGGCCTACACCGTCACCGCCGCCGACTTGCTGGCCGGCTTCAGCGATGTGGACGTCGGCGCCATCCTGGGCGTGTCGGGTTTGACTGCATCGGCAGGCACCGTCACCAACAACCCTGACGGCAGCTTCACCATCACGCCGAACCTCAACTTCAACGGCACGATGACGCTGACTTACAGCGTCATCGATGGCCTCGGCGGCGTGCTGGCTGCAAACCAGACTTATAGCGTGGCGCCGGTAAACGATGCACCGGTCATCGCCATCGCGCTGCTCGATCAGCCGGCCATTGAAGATGCGGTCTTCAGCTTCGCGCTGCCAGCGGGCACCTTTGCCGATGTCGATCTGGGCGACACGCTGGCTTACTCGGCCTTGCTGGCAGACGGCACAGCGCTGCCGGCCTGGCTGAGCTTTAGCGCGCTCACCGGCGCCTTCAGCGGCACGCCGCTCAATGCTAATGTCGGCAGCCTCAACGTGCGCGTCACCGCAACCGACCTGGCCGGTGCCAGCGCCTCGGACATCTTTGTGCTGACCGTGGTTAACACCAACGATGCACCGGTTTTAAGCGGCACGCAGGCCACGCTCACCGCAGGTATCGAAGACAACCTCTACACCCGCACTCTGGCCAGCCTGCTGACCGGCTTCAGCGATGTGGACCTGGGTGCCATCCTGAGCGTGTCGGGCTTGACTGCATCGGCAGGCACGGTCACCAGCGATGGAACCAATTTCACGGTCGACCCCACGCTTAATTTTAACGGCACGATGACGCTGAATTACAACGTGATTGATGGCCAGGGCGGCAGCATCGCGGCAACACAGAGCTTCAACCTCGCAGCAGTGAACGACCCCACACAAGGCGCAGTAACGCTGAGCAACCTGACACCCGCGCTGCTCTTTACGGTCAGCGTGAGCCAGAACATGCGCGACGTCGATGGTGCCATCGGACCCATCAGCTACCAGTGGCAATCGGCCGCCGTCGGCAGCTTGGTCTGGAACAACATCGCTGGGGCTACCGGTACCAATTTCGTTCCTGTGACAGGGGGCGAACAGTTGCGGGTCGTAGCCAGCTACAGCGTGGGCGGGGCAGCGACCGAAACCATGGTGTCGGCTGCGGCTGTGGCAGCCCAGTTCAACACGATCACCGGAACCGCCTTGGCCGAAACCATCAATGGCAGCATCGCGGACGACCAGATTTTTGGTCTGGCATCCAATGACGTGATCCGCGGCTTCAACGGCAACGACCGCATCGTTGGCGGCGGGGGCCGGGACACGTTGACCGGCGGTGCGGGCGCAGACACCTTTGTGCTTGCTGTGCTGGCCGACTCGCTGGCCGGTGCCGGTCGGCGCGACATCATCACCGACTTCACCGTTGGAGTGGACAAACTGGACTTTTCGGGACTGGACGCCAACACGCTGGCTGGTCAGGCCGGAGACCAGGCGTTCACGCTGATCGGAACCTCCGCCTTCGGCGGGGTGGCCGGGCAACTGCGCTACACGATTGCGGGTGGTATCACGCTGGTCGAGGGCGACGTCAACGGCGATGCGCTGGCCGACTTCCAGGTGCAGCTCAACGGCAACAAGCCGATTACCGCGGCCGACGTGATTATGTAAGTGGAACCGGGCAGGCCGGCTGCGCCCTGATGGGCCGGCCTGCCCCGGCGAGCCACACGGCTCCAACACACCTAACCCCCATTCATAAAAGAGTCCGATCATGCCCTCCTTATTCAAAAACCCAGGCAACGAAATCGCGCAAGCCCTTGGCGACTTCAAGGGCGCGTTTCGCACCGTCGGCATCTTCAGCGCCATCATCAACCTGATGCTGCTGGTGCCTTCGCTGTACATGCTGCAGGTCTATGACCGGGTGCTGGCCAGCCGCAACGAGACCACGCTTCTGATGCTGACGGTGATGGTGGTCGGCGCCTACCTGTTCATGAGCGCGCTCGAATTCGTGCGCAGCTTCGTGCTGATCCGGGTCGGTGCCCGGCTTGACATGAAGCTCAACCGGCGCATCTACACCGCAGCCTTCGAGCAGAACCTGCGCAAGGCCGGCGGCAACGCCGGCCAGGCCTTGCAAGACCTGACCACGGTTCGGCAGTTCGTCACCGGCAATGGCCTGTTCGCGTTCTTCGACGCCCCCTGGTTCCCGGTTTACCTGGTGGTGATTTTTCTGTTCAGCCCCACACTTGGACTGTTTGCGCTGTGCGGCACTGCCGTACTGATAGTGCTGGCCGTCGTCAACGAGATGGTTTCCAGAAAACCGCTGGCCGACGCCAATACGCTGGCCGTGACCGCCGGCAATGCGGCCACCAACAACCTGCGCAACGCCGAGGTGATTGAGGCGATGGGCATGCTGCCCAACATGATGGCGCGCTGGTTCAAGCTACATGGCCGGTTCCTGCAACTGCAGGCTGAGGCCAGCGGCAAGGCCGGTGTAGTGGGCGCCGGTACCAAGTTTTTTCGCACCTCGTTGCAGTCACTGATCCTTGGTCTGGGCGCGTTGCTGGTGCTCGACGGAAAAATCACCGCCGGCATGATGGTGGTGTCGTCAATCCTGATGGGCCGCGCGCTAAACCCGGTCGAGCAGCTGATCGGTGTCTGGAAATCGTGGGCGAGTACGCGCAGCGCCTACGGCCGCCTGGTTGAGTTGCTCGACGCGAATCCGCCACGCAGAACCGGGATGTCGCTGCCCAAGCCTATCGGGCTGGTGGCGCTCGAAGCGGTCAGCGCCGCGCCACCCGGTTCGCCCACGGCGGTCATCCGCAACCTGAGCTTTTCCATCGTGCCCGGTGACGTGCTGGGCGTAATCGGCCCCAGTGGCTCCGGGAAATCGACGCTGGCGCGCTTGCTGGTCGGTGTCTGGCCAGCGGCCGTTGGCAAGGTCCGGCTCGACGGAGCCGACCTCTACCAATGGAACAAGGACGAGCTCGGCCCGTCGATCGGTTACCTGCCACAGGACATTGAACTTTTTGCAGGTACCGTCAGTGAAAACATTGCGCGCTTCAGCGATCTTGACGCCGGGCAGGTCGTCGAAGCCGCCAAACTGGCCGGCGTGCATGAAATGATCCTGCAACTGCGCCAGGGCTACGACACCCCGCTAGGCGACGGTGGCGACGGCCTGTCTGGCGGCCAGAAGCAGCGCATCGCGCTGGCCCGGGCGCTCTACGGCGAGCCGTCGCTGCTGGTCCTCGACGAGCCCAACTCCAACCTGGACGAAGTCGGCGAACAGGCGCTGGCTGTCGCGGTCAACACCTTCCGCGAGCGCGGCAAAACGGTGGTGCTGATCAGCCCCCGCTCCAGTGCGCTGGCCACGACCACCAAACTGCTGCTGCTGCACGAAGGCACGGCGAACATGTTCGGCCCGACTGCAAAGGTGCTGGCCGACTTGAGCAAACTTGCAAAGCAAGCCGGCCCGGCCACCGGTAGCCCGCTCGCCGCCCCGGTCGTGAAGGCCACTCGCACGACCGAGCTCGCCGGCACCGCGGCTCGACCCGGCAAGCTGCAGCCGGCCGCCGCCCACTGATTCAGCCCACAGAAAAACAAGTCCGGAGAACCCCATGAACAAAACCCTCAGCCCCATCGCCGCAAACACCGACGCCGATAAGGACTGGCTCGAAAAGCCACTGCAGCGCATCAAGGCCGACGTGCCGAAAATCGAGACCGACGCCCTGTCGCACGTGCTGCTGGGCTGGCTGATCGTTGTTGCCGGAATCGGCGGCTTTGTCGTCTGGGCGTCGCTGGCCCCGCTCGACAAGGGCGTGCCGCTGTCTGGCACCGTAACCGTGGCGACCAGCAAGAAGGCGGTGCAGCACCAGGCGGGCGGCACGGTCGAAGCGATTCTGGTCAAGGAAGGCGATCTGGTGAAAGCCGGCGACGTGCTGGTACGCATGAACGCGGTGCAGGCGAAATCCAACGCCGAAACGATCCGGGTGCAGCTGTTTGCGACGCGCGCCGCCGAGGCGCGGCTGGTGGCCGAACGCGACGGCAAACGCAGCATCGTTTTTCCGCCGGAGCTGGAAAGCGTCAAGGGCGACAGCCGGCTGGCCGACAACATCGCCATGCAGCAGCAGCTGTTCAGCTCGCGGCAATCGGCGATTCAGAGCGAGCTGGCGGCGCTCGATGAGAACGTTGCCGGCCTGGTGATCCAAAGCAGGGGGCTGGAGGAGTCGCGTGATGGCAAGAGGCAGCAACTGGTTTTTTTGAAAGAACAGCTCGACGGCATGCGCGACCTGTCGCGTGAAGGCTACGTCGCCCGCAACCGGCTGCTCGAACTCGAGCGCACCTATGCCCAGCTGGCCACCGCGATTTCCGAGGACACCAACAACATCGGGCGGGGTCTGCGGCAGATCTCGGAGTTCAAACTGCGCCGGCTGCAGCGCCAGCAGGAGTACCAGAAAGAAGTCCGCACCCAGCTCTCCGACGTGCAGAAAGAAGCCGCCGGCCTGGCCAGCCGCCTGACCGGGCTGGACCACGAACTGCAGAGCGTGATGGTCAAGGCGCCGGTCGATGGCACCGTGGCGGCGATGAACGTCTTCACCCACGGCGGGGTGGTTGCACCGGGCTTCCGGCTGATGGACATTGTGCCCAGCGACGACCCGCTGATCGTTGAAGGCCAGCTACCGGTCCATTTGATCGACAAGGTGCATCGCGGCCTGAAGGTCGAGTTGATCTTCTCGGCCTTCAACCAGAACACGACGCCGCACATTCCGGGCATCGTGACCCAGGTGTCGGCCGACCGGCTGGTCGATGAGAAAAGCGGTCAGCCTTACTACAGCGTCAAAGCACGGGTTGCACCGGAAGGCATGAAGCTGATTTCCAGCTTGCAGGTTCGCCCTGGCATGCCGGTCGATCTGTTCGTCAAGACGGGCGAACGCACGATGATGAATTACCTGATGAAGCCGGTTCTTGACCATGTCAAGATGGCGATGACCGAGGAATGAGCCATGACCACCTTGCGACGCTTTTTTGTGGCCTTTGGCGGGGTGCTCGCGCTGCTCGCGCTGCAGCCGGCCTGGTCCATCGGCCTGCTTCCAGCCTACGATGCGGCACTGGTCAATGACCCGACTTATCGCGCCGCATTGCACGAGAACGAAGCCGGGCAGCAGGCCCGCGTGTTGGGCCGGGCGGGCTTGCTGCCGGTAGTCAGCGCGTCATATGGCAGAAGCCGCAACTTCTCCGACATCACGACCAGCACGCCCGGACTCCCGGAGCGCAGCGACGAGCGCCACTACAACAGCCTGTCCAGCGCGCTGCAATTGCGCCAGCCGCTGATCCACCCGGAGGGCCGGGCCCGCTACCGACAGGGCATTGCGCAGACGCAGGCCAGCGACGCGCAGTTTCGCAGCCGGTCGCAAGAGGTAATCGTGCGGCTGGTCGGACTCTATGCCCCGGCGCAGTATGCCGAGGACCAGCTGGCGCTGGCTACGGCGCAGCGCGACGCCTATGCGGAGCAGGGCAAGTCGAACGAGCGGCTGTTCCAGCGCGGCGAGGGCACCCGGACCGACGTGCTGGAAACCCAGGCCAAGCTCGACCTGTCTGAAGCGCAATTGCTGGAGGCACGCGACAACCTGCAAAACGCGCGCGATGCGCTGTCGGCCATGCTGGGCCAGCGTGTTACGGCGCTGGACCCGCTTTCCGATGCGTTTCGGGTTATGCCAACGCAGCCGGCCAGCATCGAAACCTGGCAGGACCTGGCGCTGAACAACAACCCGGAGATCGTTGCGCAGCGCTATGCGGTGGAGATCGCCCGCGAAGAAATCAATAAAAACCAGGCCGGCCACTCTCCCCGTCTGGATCTGGTGGCCAGCCTCGCGAAAAACAGCTCCGACACCATCAACACCTTGAACCAGAGCGCCAACACCCGCAGCATCGGCATTCAGCTGAGCATTCCGCTGTATGCCGGCGGCTCGGTGACGGCGGCGACCACGCAGGCTGTGGCCAACTTTGAAAAGGCGCGTGCCAACCTGGACGGCCAGACCAGTCAGGTGCTGGTCGAATTGCGCAAGCAGTTCAATCTGACCTTCAGCAGCGCGGCACGCATCGATGCTGCCCGCAAGGCGCTGGAGTCGGCTCTGGTGCTGGTTGCCGCCACGCAGAAAAGCGTGCAGGGCGGGCAGCGCACCAACGTCGATGTGCTGAACGCGCGCCAGCAGGTGTTTGAAGCGCGCCGCGAACTGGCGCTGCAGCGCTACAACCACCTGCTCGGCTACCTGAAGCTGCGCTACGCAGCCGGCGTGCTCAGCGTGTCGGACCTGCGCGACGTGGCGGGTTACTTCGTGGCGGGGAAATAGGCACTGCGGGTTACTTGGGACGCTTCGGGCCCCGGTGGGCAGCCGGGGGCGATTTCAGATCGCTTCTGGCCGATTCTGGAAGCAGCAGCGGCGCGGCCCCAGCGCTGAAAAAGCCGCCAGTTGCTATAAAGAACGGAGCCGCTTACGCCCGTATTCATTGGTCAAAACCGTGTTTTTATTCAAAATCACACCGGTTTGACCGCTTCACGCAACGATGTACACACCGGTGCCCGCTGCAAACAGCCTGCCGTCCAAACTCATGAACTCCATCCGCGTGTTGGCGATCCGTGAACCCAGGCGCAGCACCTGGGCACGCATCTCGAAGCGCTCGCCGACGCCGGGCGCAGGTAGTCGATGCGCAGGTCTATCGTGCCGAGCTGGGCGAAGCGCCCGAGTCGCTGGCCGACGGTTTCGCCCCGGTGGCGCGCACCCTGCGCCGCCATCACCGCCATCCCGCCCAGCGTGTCGAGCGCAGCGCTGACGACGCCGCCGTGCAGCCGCTGATGCGAAAAATTGCCGACCAGCTCGGGGCGCATCGCCAGGCTGGCGCGCACGCCATCGGCCTCAATGGCGACGAGCTTCAGGCCGAGCAGCCGGTTGAAGGCGATCTCTTCTTCAAAAATGCGCTTTAGCCCGGCGACGAATTCCGCTTCAAACGGCAAAGCGCCGACCTCGCCCGGCAGGGGGGACGGGTTCATGGGCTAGTTCGGGTTGGACGCGGGCCGGCCCCTGTGGTGTGAACCCTGCCGGGGTGATCGAGCGAACTGAAGGCGCGGTACTGCAAGGAAACCCCCAACTTCACAGCTGCGAAAAATCAGGCTTGCGCTTTTCCATGAAGGCCGAAAACGCCTCCCGCGCGGCGGGTTCCCTGAGCATGCGGCCGAAAGTCGCGCCCTCCTCGGCCATGCGTTCGGCGACCGCGCCAGCCTGGCCTTTGTTCATCAGGCGCTTGATCTCCAGCAGCACACTGAGCGGCTTGGCGGCGAGCTTTTTGGCCTGGCGCTGCGCCAGCGCACTGGCCTCAGACGGCGCGACGATACGGTTGATAAACCCCATCTCCAACGCGGCTTCGGCCATGAAGGGTTCGCCCAGCAACAGCGCCTCGGAGGCGCGCACCCGGCCCATCAACTGCGGCACCAGCAGGCTGGAGCCGGCTTCGGGGCACAGGCCAAGGTTGACGAAGGGCATCGAGAACGCGGCGTTGTCGCCGGCATAGACCAGATCGCAGTGCAGCAGCAAGGTGGTGCCGATACCGACCGCCGGGCCACAGACGGCAGCCACGATGGGTTTCGGGAAGCTGCTGATGGCGCTCAGAAAATGGAACACCGGTGCGTCTGCGCCGGCTGGCGGATTGTTTAAAAAGTCGCCGATGTCGTTGCCGGCTGAAAAGATGGTTTCATGCCCCTGGATCACCAGCGCGCGCACCGCGGCATCGAGGGCGGCGGCTCCCAGCGCAGAGGCCAGGCTCGAATACATCGCCGCAGTAAGGGAGTTTTTCTTGTCGAGGCGGTTGATGGTCAGCGTCATCACGCCGGCTTCAAGGTGGGTCAGGATGTCGGCGCCGGCGGTTGCGCGGGGGATCGCGGAAGGGGTGGCGGCGGGGGGTGCGCTTGATTCGCTCATGGTGGGGTCCGGGTTGAAAAGGCGAGTGTAAAAGGCGAGGCCGCAGCGAAGGGTGCGGCTTAATTCGATCATTTCATCGTCGCGCATTCTGGAGCACAAGTGCTATTTTTTCAGTAGCTTTTTACGCCCGTATTTGCTGGTAAAAACACCGATTTCGTTTAGACCCGCTCGAAAATCCCGGCGGCGCCCTGCCCCATGCCGACGCACATCGTCACCATGCCGTACTTCAGCTTGTGCCGCTGCAGCGCATGAATCACGGTGGCCGTGCGGATCGCGCCGGTCGCACCCAGCGGATGACCGAGCGCAATCGCTCCGCCCATCGGGTTGACCTTGGCCGGGTCCAACCCCAGCGTGTGGATGACAGCCAGCGACTGCGCGGCAAAGGCTTCGTTCAGTTCGAACCAGTCGATGTCGGCATGCTGTAGCCCGGCGTAGCGCAGCGCCGCCGGAATGGCCTCGATCGGGCCTATGCCCATGATGTGCGGCGGCACGCCTTTGGCTGCAAAGCTCACGAAGCGCGCCAGCGGCGTCAGGCCAAACTGTTTGACGGCTTTCTCGCTGGCCAAAATCAGCGCCCCGGCGCCGTCGGAGGTTTGCGAGCTGTTGCCGGCGGTGACCGAGCCACGGGCGGCAAACACCGTTTTAAGCTTGCTCAGGCCTTCGAGCGTGGTATCCGGCCGGGCGCCTTCGTCGGTGCGGACTGAGCGGGTTTTCAGAACCAGCTCGCCGGTTTCCAGATTGGCGCTGCGTTCAGTGACCTCGACCGGCGTGGTCTCGGCCGCGAACTCGCCAGCCTGCTGCGCCTTCAGCGCTTTCGAATGCGATTCGCAGGCGAAGCGGTCTTGCGCGTCGCGCGACACCTTCCACTGCTGCGCGACCTTCTCGGCCGTCAACCCCATACCGAAGGCCAGGCCGATGTTCTCGTCGCCGGAAAAAATCGACGGCGACAGCGACGGCGAGTTGCCCGACATCGGCACCATGCTCATCGACTCGACGCCGGCCGCGATCATCACCTCCGCCTCGCCGACCCGGATGCGGTCGGCCGCCATTTGCACCGCCGACAGGCCGGACGCGCAAAACCGGTTGACGGTGATGCCGCCTACGCTGTCTGGCAAACCGGCCAGGACCGCGCCGATGCGCGCGATGTTCAGGCCTTGCGGGCCTTCGGGAATCGCGCAGCCGCAGATCAGGTCTTCGATGGCCTGCGGATCGAGCGAAGGCACCTGGGCGAGCGCCGCCTGCAGTGCCTTGACCAGCAACTCGTCGGGACGGGTGTGGCGGAAAAATCCGCGGTGCGAACGGCCTATGGGCGTGCGGGTGGCAGCAACGATATAGGCTTCCTGGACTTGTTTGCTCATGGTGTGTTTGCTTTCATGGGTTCTTGCTTCCTGGCCTGCTTGCGGGAGAGGGTTGGGGTGAGGGTGCCCACGACCCGAAGTATTTCGTCAAGCACAGCCCCGGTCTGGCTCAACACGTCGTTGTTCCAGAAGCGCAGGGTCTGAAAGCCCAGGTGGTGCATGTCGCTGCTGCGTTTTTCATCAAGTCGCAGCCCCGCGTCTTCCGTATGCTGGCCGCCGTCCAGCTCAATGACCAGCTTGGTTTCAAGGCAGGCAAAGTCTGCGAAGTAAGGGCCAATGGAATGCTGCCTGCGAAATTTAAGCCCGCTGATTTGCCTGGCTCTGAGCTTGGACCAGAGCAGGGTTTCGGCATCGGTTTGGTTTTGGCGCAACGCGCGGGCACGCAAGGCGGGAGGCACCCTCGCCCCAACCCTGTCCCGCTGGCTGGAAAGGGGGTCAGAGGCAGAGCACGAGAGTGGCTCCTGCTCCCTCTCCCGCGTGCGGGAGCAAGCTGGGGTGAGGGACCGCACAAGTTTCATTGCGTCTGTTGCCGTGACCGAGAAGGCAGCCTGTGCATCAATTCCTCACCGGCTTTCCGGTGCTCATCATTCCCATGATCCGCTCATGCGTTTTGGGGTTCTGCAGCAGCGAACAAAACGCACGGCGCTCCAGCGTCATCAGGTATTCCTCGCTGACCAGCGTGCCGGCATCGACCTCGCCGCCGCACACCACCCCGGCGATCAGGCTGGCGATGTGAAAGTCGTGGGCGCTGATGAAGCCGCCATCGCGCATATTCACCAACTGCCCCTTGAAGGTGGCGATGGCGCTGCGCCCGGCGACCGGAAACAGCCGGCGCTGCGGCGCGCGGTAGCCAGCGTCGAACATCGAACGCGCCTGGCCGATGGCGACGAACAGCAGTTCGTCTTTGTGCGCGACAACCGGGTCACCCTCGCGCAGGTAGCCGAGCTTGCGGCTCTCCTGGGCGCTGGTGCCGACCGTCGCCATTGCGGCTGCGGTGAAGCCTTCGGTGAGAAACGGCAGCAGGTCTTTGTTGGTGGACAGCGCCGCGTTCTCGGCAGCGCGGCGTGCGATGCTCGCCAGGCCGCCGGCACCCGGAACCAGCCCGACACCGACCTCGACCAGCCCCATATAGCTTTCCATTGCCGCCACGCGCCGGGCCGAATGTAGCGCCAGCTCGCAACCGCCACCGAGCGCGATACCGCGTATCGCCGACACCACCGGCACCGCCGCATAACGCAGTTTGAGCATTACGTCCTGCAACTCGGCCTCCGCGCCCTCGACCGCCTCGACGCCGCCGACCATGAAGGCCGGCAGCATCGCCTGCAGATCCGCGCCAGCCGAAAACATGTCGTCGCCGGACCAGATCACCAGGCCCTTGTAGCCGGCCTCGGCCAGGGCCACGCCACGCGCCAGCCCCTCGGCTACCGCTGGCCCTATGGCGTGCATCTTGGTTTTGATGCTGGCAATCAGCACGTCACCGGTCTGGCCGGCATGGCCCTCCAGGGTCCAGAGGCGGATGGCCTCGTCTTCGTGCAGCGTGGTGCCAGCGGTTTCAAACCTCGGGGCTTTGGCGCCCAGCACGTCTTCCGGGAAAAACTGGCGCTGGTACACCGGCAACTGGCGGCGCGGAATAAATTTTTTGGCCGAGGCGCTCCAGGAGCCCTCGGGCCTGTGTACGCCCCCTGCATCGGCCACCGGCCCGGTGAACACCCAGTCGGGAAGCGGCGCGCTGGACAGCGCCTTGCCGGCGTCGATGTCTTCCTGAATCCAGCTGGCGACCTGCTTCCAGCCGGCCTGTTGCCACAGCTCGAACGGCCCCTGTTTGGCGCCGAACCCCCAGCGCATCGCAAAGTCGATGTCGCGCGCGCTTTCGGCAATCGCCCCAAGGTGGACGGCGGCATAGTGCATCTGGTCGCGCAGCACCGCCCACAGAAAGCGCGGCTCGTCGCCTTCGGCTTCGCGGAGCAATTTCAATCGTTCCCCCGCCGGTTTTTTCAGCATGCGGCCCACCACCTCGTTGGCCTTGGCACCGCCGGCCACGTATTCCATGCTTTCAGGGTCAAGCCGCAGGATGTCACGGCCGACTTTTTTGTAGAAACCGGCACCGGTTTTCTGGCCCAGGCTTTTGCTTTCCAGCAACTTGGCCAGCACTGGCGGCGTGCCATACAGGCCCGAGAACGGGTCGGGCGTTTTGCCCTCGCCCAGGTTGTCCTGCAGCGTCTTGATGACGTGCGCCATCGTGTCCAGGCCCACCACATCGGCGGTGCGGAAGGTGCCCGAGCTGGCCCGGCCCAGCTTCTTGCCGGTCAGGTCATCGACGACGTCGTAGCTGAGATTGAAGTTGCCGGCCTGCCGGATGGTGGCCAGCATGCCGGCGATGCCGACCCGGTTGGCGATGAAGTTCGGCGTGTCTAGCGCCCGGATCACGCCCTTGCCGAGCGCGCTGGTGACGAAGGCCTCCAGGTCCTCCAGCACCTCGGGCGCGGTGGTCGGCGTGTTGATCAGCTCGACCAGCGTCATGTAACGCGGCGGGTTGAAAAAGTGAATGCCGCAAAAGCGCGGCTTGATGGCTTCGGGCAAGGCTTCGCTGAGCTGGGTGATCGACAGGCCCGAGGTGTTGCTGGCGACGATGCTGTGCGCGCCAATGAAAGGCGCGATCTGCTGGTAGAGCGCGGTTTTCCAGTCCATGCGCTCGGCAATCGCCTCGATGATCAGGTCGCAATCCTTTAGCAAATCAAGGTGCTCTTCGTAATTGGCCGGCTGGATCAGCGCGGCGTCTTCGGCCACGCCAAGCGGTGCCGGCTTGAGCTTCCTGAGGCCGTCGATGGCCCGCGCGACGATGCCGTTCTTCGGGCCGGTTTCGTCCCCAAGCCGCCCCAAGGCGGAACCCACCCTCCCGGGGAGCGTGGGGGCTTTGTTCTCCGGCAGGTCGAACAACACCACCGGCACCCCGCAGTTGACCAGGTGCGCGGCAATCTGCGCGCCCATCACGCCGGCGCCTAGCACGGCGACTTTCTTCACTAGAAATCGGGACATTGTGTTTTCTCTTGTTACCTCTCCCTCTGGGAAAGGGTTAGGGTGAGGGCTGTTTGCCGGCTGCCCTCACCCCGCCCTCTCCCGGGGGAGAGGGAGTTGAATTACTGAAGTCGGGTCCAGGTTTGCGTGCGGCCGAACGGGCCGAATGAGCCTCGCACCTCCAGGCGTTTGCCGCCGTCGATGGGCGTCATGCGCAGGCCGTAATTGCGGCCGCTTTCAGGATCGAGGATCTTGCCGCCCTCCCACACGTCCTTGCCTTCGGTCTTCTTCGCGCCCCGGATGACTTCCAGACCGAGCACCAACGCGCCCTTGCGGTCGTCGCTGCATTCGATGCAGACGTCGCCCGGCCTGGCGTCTTCGAGCAAGCGCTTTTCGATCTTGCCGCTGAGCACACCGCCGCTTTCGACGATGCGCACTTCGGCCTTGGCTTCGCCGGTCTTGTCATCGACGTTTCGCCACAGCCCGACCGGCGTCGCCTGGGCTGCGGCGAGGCCCGCAGCCGCTACAAAAAAAAGAGCTGACCACGCTTTTTTCATATGGCCTCCGGCTTCAAAACGTTTAAATTTCACGCCAGCGCCGCAGCCGTGTCCATCAGCGATGCCGCGCCGCTGCGGGCGGTGCGCATCAGCATCGCCGTCTCGGGGAACAGCCTGGCGAAATAGAAGCGGGCGGTCTGCAGCTTGGCCAGGTAAAACGCATCGGCCTGCCTTACATCCTTTTCTGCGGCGGCGATCTCGCGCAGCGCCACCTGGGCCATGCGCGCCCAGCAATAGCCAAAAGCCATGTGCCCGGCCACGCGCAGGTAGTCCACCGCTGCCGCACCGACCTCGTCGGGGTTCTGGAAACCCTTGAAGCCGATCTCGGTCGTGAACTTCGTCATCTGCCCGGCCAGCCAGGCCAGCGGATTGATGAACTCGGCCATTTTTTCGTTGACGCCTTCCTCAAGAATCAGGGCGGCCACCAGGTTGCCGAATTTCTTCAGGGCCGCGCCGTTGTCGCCCAGCACCTTGCGGCCCAGCAGATCCAGCGACTGGATGGTGTTGGTGCCCTCGTAAATCATGTTGATGCGGTTGTCGCGCACGAACTGCTCCATGCCCCATTCCTTGATGAAGCCGTGGCCGCCGAACACCTGCATGCATGCGTTGGTCGCGATGTGGCCGTTGTCGCTCAAAAAGGCCTTGACGATGGGCGTCAGCAGGGCGACCAGCTCGCCCGAGTCGCTGCGCACCTTTGGGTCCGGGTGGTGCAGTTCCTTGTCGAGCAGCAAGGTGCAGAAAATCGCCAGCGCCCGGCCGCCTTCGGCATACGCCTTGGCGGTCAGCAGCATCTTGCGCACGTCGGGGTGCACGATGATCGGATCGGCCGGTTTGTCTTTGGCCTTGACGCCCGACAGCGAGCGCATCTGGAGGCGGTCTTTGGCGTACGCCAGCGCGTTCTGGTAGGCGACTTCGGTCAGGCCCAGCGACTGGTTGCCGACGCCCAGCCGCGCGGCGTTCATCATCACGAACATCGCGGCAAGCCCCTTGTTGGGCTTGCCGACCAGCGTGCCTTACGCGTCTTCGAGCACCACTTGCGCCGTGGCATTGCCGTGGATGCCCATCTTGTGCTCCAGCCCGGTGCAGAAAATCGGGTTTCTCGCGCCCAGGCTGCCGTCCTCGGCGACCAGGAACTTGGGCACCGCGAACAGGCTGATGCCTTTGCTGCCGGCGGGCGCGTCGGGCAGCCGGGCCAGCACCAGATGCACGATGTTTTCGGTCATGTCGTGCTCGCCGGCGCTGATGAAAATCTTGCTGCCGCTGATCTTGTAGCTGCCCTCTAGCTGCCCGTCATTGACAGGAACGGCCTTGCTGCGCAGCAGGCCAAGGTCGGTGCCGCAATGCGGTTCGGTCAGGCACATGGTGCCGGTCCATTCGCCGCTGGTCAGGCGCGGCAGGTACAGGCGTTTTTGTGCCTCGGTACCGTGGGCATGCAGGGCTTCGTAGGCCCCGTGCGACAGACCGGGGTACATGGTCCAGGCCTGGTTCGCCGAATTGAGCATTTCGTAGAGGCACTGGTTCATCACAAAAGGCAGACCCTGGCCGCCGTACTCCGGGTCGCAGCTCAGGGCCGCCCAGCCACCGGCGACATACTGCGCGTAGGCCTGCTTGAAGCCTTTTGGCGGCGTCACTTCGTGGGTCGCCAGATTCAGCGTACAGCCCTCGGTGTCGCCGCTGATGTTCAGCGGAAACGCCACCTCGGAGGCGAACTTGCCGGCCTCCTCAAGCACCGCATCGATGGTGTCGGCGTCGATGTCGGCGTGACGCGGAATCGCCTTCAGCTCATCGACCACGTTGAAGACTTCGTGCATGACAAACTGCATGTCGCGCAGCGGCGGAGTGTATTGGGGCATGGTGCGGTCCTTGGGCGGTAAACGGGTTGATGAAGAAACTTGAAGCGGCCGGTCGAATCGAAAAGTCAGCCGGCCTTTTTCGCCTTGCGGACAGCCGCCGCGCGAGGCAGCTTGCCGGTGGCGGCCGGGCCAGCCGTCTGCATGCTTGAGTACGGCGCCTGACCAGCGCCGTAGCGGGCCAGGATCTGGTCAAAGCCGAAGTTGGCCCGTGCCGCCGAGCCGGGTCGCCGCAGAAAGCGGGCGTCGTAGTGCACAGCCAGAATCAGGCCGTGAATCTCGAAAGCCAGTTGCTGCGGGTCGGCATCGGTACTCAGATGGCCTTCAGTCTGCGCCTGCACCACGCTGCGCCCGATGGCGTCGAGCCAGGCGCGCACCGACTCTTCGAGCGCATCGCGCACCACACCGGGACGGTCGTCGAATTCGGCGGCACCGCCAATGTAGAGGCAGCCCGAATCGATCTCGACCGAGGTGCGGCGCATCCAGTTCTGGAACAGCGCCCGCAAGCGTGGCAACCCGCGCTCGATCTGCAGCGCCGGGGTGAAAACCTCGGCTTCAAAGCGCGCGTGGTATTCGCGGATCACCGAAATCTGCAGTTCTTCACGCGAGCCAAAATGGGCAAACACGCCCGATTTGCTCATCTGCATGACTTCGGCCACCGCTCCGATGCTCAGACCCTCCAGGCCGATCTGCGTGGCCAGGCCGAGCGCCGCCTGAACGATGGCCGTGCGGGTTTGCTGGCCTTTCTGCAGGCTTTTGGACGGCGGAGCGGCCGCAGCGGCATCGCTCAGGCCGGGTCTGAAGCTCAACGGGAAATGCGAAACAGTCATGCGGCGGTATTAAAAAAGAACGGTCGTGCTATTTTGCATGAGTTCTGGTTTTTGTCCGCCTTTTTTTGAGAATCCGCTGCGTAAGCCTGGCGGGTCTGACTCCTCCGGATTTTTCGCGCTCTACGCCGACTGCCGGCTTTTGAACCCTACGACCGTCTGTTGCTGCTCGCCCAGACCTGCAATGCCGAGGGTGATCACGTCGCCTTTTTTCAGATACTGCGGCGCCGGTTGGCCGTCTTTTTTCATGCCCATGCCGACACCCGGCGGAGTACCGGTGGTGATGACGTCGCCAGGCTCCAGCGTCATGAAACAGCTCAGATAGCTGACGATTTTCGCCACGCTGAAAATCATGGTTTTGGTCGAACCGGTCTGGCGGCGTTTGCCATTGACCTCCAGCCACATCGCGAGCTTTTGCGGATCGGGCACTTCGTCGCGTGTGACCAGCCAGGGGCCCAGCGGGCCGAAGGTGTCGCAGCCCTTGCCCTTGTCCCAGGTGCCGCCGCGCTCGATCTGAAACTCGCGCTCACTGACGTCGTTGATGGTGCAGTAGCCGGCCACGTAGTCGAGCGCCTCTTTCTTGCCGACGTAGCTGGCGCGCTTGCCGATCACCACGCCGAGTTCGACTTCCCAATCGGTTTTTACCGAACCCTTGGGCAGCATCACGTCGTCGTTGGGGCCCTGAATGCAGCTGGTGGCTTTCATGAAGACCACCGGTTCAGCCGGGATCGGCAGATTCGATTCGGCGGCATGGTCGGCGTAGTTGAGGCCGATGGCGATGAACTTCGGCACGTGCGCGATCGGGCTGCCCAGGCGGGGCATCTTGCGCGCCGAGCCTTTGACGATGGGCAGGGTATCGACCTTGATCTTGCGCAGTTTGGCCAGCGCCTTGTCGCCGAGCTGGTCCGGGCCGATGTCGGCCACATGTGCGCTCAGGTCGCGCAACGCGCCACCGTCGTCGATCAGACCGGGTTTTTCTTTTCCGGGTTTGCCGTAGCGGACGAGTTTCATGGGTTTTTCTTTGGTTGGGGTTGGGGTTGGGG
>JAJAYS010000091.1 GCA_026786065.1 Polaromonas sp. | reverse complement strand
GCGCGAGAGCATCAGGCCCATGAAAAAGGTGAATGCAAGCAGCACCGGTACCCCAGCGGCAGAGTCCTTAGTTTTTTGAATTGCATACATGAAAGCAAAAGCGCCGCCCAGAAACACCACGATGCCCAAACCGCCTGACAGCGACTGCGTGATGCCGGTAGCCACACCGATCCAGGCGCCGAGCACGGTCGGCAACATGCTCAATGCCAGCAGCCAATAGGTGTTGCGGAGCACCCGGTTGCGCTGCTGCGGCGAGGTCGCAACGCCATAGTTGAGTGAGTGAACTTGATCGGTCATATAAGAGTCCTCCGTAAAGTCGGCAGATGCCGACGTTTTCAATGTTAGGGGGAAAGTAAGGTGCAAAACGCCATTTTCAAGATGACCACATTCTGCACCAGCCTAAAACGCAGCCAAGTTACGGCAAGATGCATCCGCGTCCTGCATGCTTGGAGGCAGGATTGCGCAAAAAGTTGCGTATGCTCTGCGACTTTCAACTATTCCTCGCCAGAACACCATGAAATCAAAAACAAGCCTTGAACTAACCGACGTACAGGCGATTGCCGCAGCCGCGCTGGCGGAGGCGCAAAAAAACAACTGGGCCGTCACGATTGCGATTGTCGATGACGGCGGTCACCTGTTGCATTTGCAGCGGCTCGACGGCGCGGCCCCGCTGTCGTCGCACATTGCCCCGGCCAAAGCCAATACCGCCGCAATGGGTCAGCGGGAGACCCGGATTTATGAGGAAATGATCAACGGCGGCCGCTTCTCCTTCCTGTCGGCGCCGCATGTCCGCGGCTTTCTTGAGGGCGGCGTGCCCATCATGCACAACGGCCAGTGTCTGGGCGCGGTCGGCGTGAGCGGCGTGAAGTCCGGTGAAGACGCGCAAATCGCCCGGGCCGGCATCGCGGCGATTGGGTTGTAAAGGCGAATTCACGCTTTTGGCGCCCGTGATGCCGCCGAAAGCTCACTTCGTCTTTCAGTGCAACTGCCGTGCCGCGCTAGTTTTTCGGCTCGGTGATGAAGCCGATCTTGCGCAGGCCGGCCTGCTGCGCCGCCGCCATAGCCTGCGCCACGCGTTCATAGCGGACCGCCTTGTCGCCGAGAATGTGCAGATCGGGCTGCGGGTTCTGCGCCGCAGCCGCTTGCAGGCGGGGCGCCAGTTCTTCATCCGCAATTTTGGTTTCGTTGATGAAGTAGCCGCCCTGTGCATCAACACTCAGCCGAACCGTCTCCGGCTTGGCGCTCTGCGCCTGGTTGCTGGCGCGCGGCAGGTCGATATTCACCGCGTGCTTCATCACCGGCACGGTGATGATGAAAATGATCAGCAGCACCAGCATCACATCGACCAGCGGCGTCATGTTGATCTCGTTCATCACGTCGTCGCTGTTGTCCTGAATTCCAAAGGCCATGGCTGTTCTCGCTAGATAAGTGGGGCCGCAGGGCCTCAGGCTTTTTTCATCGGGACGACGTTGGCGGCACCATTTGCGCTGACACGGGCACCGGTCACGAAGTAGGCATGCAGGTCGTGTGCAAAGCGGTTGAGCTTGTGCAGCACGCCCTTGTTGCCGCGCACCAGCGCGTTGTAGCCAAGCACCGCCGGTATCGCCACCGCGAGGCCCAGTGCCGTCATGACCAGCGATTCGCCAATGGGGCCGGCAACCTTGTCGATGGTGGCTTGGCCGGCGGCACCAATGGACAGCAGCGCGTGGTAGATGCCCCAGACGGTGCCGAAAAGGCCGACGAAGGGCGCGGTCGAGCCCACCGAGGCCAGGATGGCGAGACCCGATTGCAGGCGCGAAGTGAAGTCGTCCATTGTGTTTTGCAGCGAACGCGTAACCCAGTCGCTAATGTCGAGTGCGTCATGCAGCTGCGCCTTGGTGTCGCGGTGGTGCAGCGTGGCTTCACGGCCCGCCAGTGCAAGCTGGCGGAAGGGGTCGCTCGGGTCACTGTCCAGCTTCGCCAGAGCTGCCGTGAAATCCTCGCTATGCCAGAAATCGGCCGCCGCCTTGCTTACCTTGCGGTATTTGAAAACATCCAGCGTCTTCAAAACGATGACCATCCAGGAGGCGAGCGACATCAGCAGCAGCAGCATGGCCACGCTTTTAATCACGATGTCGCCCTGGCTCCAGAGGTTGGCCAAGCCAAATTGGGGATTCATAAATCGGGTCTCCGTCAAATCAAAGAAGGATCGTATTCTGGGTGTGCACGCTCGGCTCTGGTCATTGCAGAACCCAGTTGATCGGCACGCTGAACCACATGGCTTCCGGCACGCCGCCGCGCTTGCCCGGCACATAACGCCAGCGCATGACGGTGGCGAGCGCGGCCTGGTCCAGCCGGTCGAAGCCGCTGGACTGGGCAATGTCCGCGCGCTGCGGCTGGCCGTCGGCACCGATCAGCACGCGGACGGTGGTCTTGCCCTGCTCGCCCAGGCGCTTGCTGATGGGCGGGTAGGGGGGCGTGGGGTTTTGCAGGTAATCGGCGTTGCTCGATGGCAGTTGCACCGCTGGCGGGGCGGCGGGAGCGGCTATAGCAACTGCGGGCGCTGCCGATGGAGACGGAGACGGCAAAGCCGGACTGGCGGCTTCGACCGGGGGCGCCGGGCTGACCACCGGAGCTTGGGGCGTCGGCTCAGCTTGCGACACCGGGCGCGGCTGCGGCTGGACTGGGGCCAGCGGTCGAGGCGTGGGTCCGCTCGGGGCGGGTCTGGCTGTTTGGACTGGCGCCGGTCGTTCGGGCGTCGGCGGAGCGGGCTCGACCATGGGCGCTGGCGGCTCGATGATCTGGGCCAGCAGTTCCACCGGTACGAAGACTTCAGCCGCCCGCATCGCCAGGCCGCTTTGCAGGGCCCAGAGCAGACCCGCATGCAGCGCCACGACGACGGCCGCAATCACCAGCGTGCGACTTGCGGCGGGTCGGCTGGGGAGCGGTGTGCCGGTTAGGTCAAGGCGTGGGAATTCGGCAGTCATGAGGGTTGGGCTGGCGCGCTGAACGGGCTGCAGGCGGTCAGCCTGAGAAGCGCCAAGAATCGGTGTCCAATTGAGCTTAAGGCCAGTAAAAACGCGCGTTAAAAGCTATTGAAATAATAGCGACTAGCAGCCTTTGGGCATTCAGTAATCCAGCCGCTCGGGCCGGATTTCCTGCAGGATCGTGGTGGCTATTTCTTCAATCGACTTGGTGGTGGTGGAGAGCCAGCGAATGCCTTCGCGCCGCATCATCGCTTCGCCTTCGTGCACCTCGTTGCGGCAATTGGCCAGGCTGGCGTACACCGAGTCGGGCCGGCGCTCATTGCGGATTTGGCTCAGCCGCTCAGGCGCAATCGTCAGGCCGAATATCTTCTTGCGGTGCGGTTTGAGCGCCGGCGGCAACTGGCGCCGATCGAAGTCCTCGGGAATCAGCGGGTAGTTGGACGCTTTCAGGCCGTACTGCATCGCCAGATAAAGCGAGGTCGGCGTTTTGCCGCTGCGGCTGACGCCGACCAGGATCACGTCGGAGCCGGCCAGATCGCGGTTGCTCTGGCCGTCGTCGTGCGCCAGCGAGAAGTTGATCGCCTCAATCCGGTCGTTGTACTCCTGGCTCTGCGAGGCGTCGGAAAACCGTCCGACCCGGTGGTTGGACTTGATGCCGAGTTCGCTCTCCAGCGGGGCCACGAACATGCCGAACATGTCTAGCAGCATGCCGTTGCAATTGGTTTTGATGACGCCCAGGATCTCCATGTTCACCAGCGTGGTGAAGACGATGGGCCGCTTACCTTCGATCTCGGCGGCATGGTTGATCTGCCGAATCGCCTGGTGCGCCTTGTCCACGCTGTCGATGAAGGGCAGCCGGACGTGGCGCGGTTTTATTTCGAACTGCGCCAGGATGGCCTTCCCGAATGTTTCTGCGGTAATGCCGGTGCCGTCGGATATGAAAAATACGGTGCGATCGCTCATATTGGCCTACCTAAATTCGTGAACGCTGCGGACAGCCGGGACCCGGACAAATGAGGCCCCACGCCTACAATCGAGCGGATTATCCGGCCTTCGACCCATGCCCCGCACACGACGGCAAATGCACCTTTTTCGCAAGCCGCCGCGCATGCTGCCCAACGGGCCGGACACCCCGCTTTTTAAACCTCCCGGAGTCTTTTTATGTCCACGCGTTTTAAGGCGACCGACCTGGTCGTGCCATTTGAAAAATTGAGAATGAGCGACGTCGAGGCGGTTGGCGGCAAGAACGCCAGCCTTGGCGAGATGATCTCGCAATTGCCCACCGGCCCCAAGGGAGTGAAGGTGCCCACCGGCTTTGCGACCACAGCCCATGCGTTCCGCGAGTTCCTGGCTTTCGATGGGCTTGACCAGAAAATAAACGTGGTGCTGGACGCGCTGGACTCCGAAGACGTCCGTGCGCTGGCTGCGGCCGGCAGCAAGATTCGCTCGCTGGTTGAAGCACAGCCTTTTCCGCCCGCACTCGAACAGGCGGTGCGGGCCGGCTTTGCGGCGCTGTGCGAATCCGGCAGCGGAGCGCTTGAGGCCAGCTTTGCAGTGCGCTCGTCGGCCACCGCCGAGGACATGCCCGACGCATCCTTCGCCGGCCAGCAGGAAACATTCTTGAACGTGGTCGGCATCGACGACGTGCTGCACAAGATGAAGGAAGTCTTCGCCTCGCTCTACAACGACCGGGCCATCAGCTACCGGGTGCACCTGGGCTATGCGCATGCCGACGTGGCCCTTTCGGCGGGCGTTCAGCGCATGGTGCGCAGCGACAAGGGTGCGGCCGGCGTGATGTTCACCATCGACACCGAAAGCGGCTTTGAAGACGTGGTGTTCATCACGTCCAGCTACGGTCTGGGTGAGACGGTGGTGCAGGGCGCCGTCAACCCGGACGAGTTTTATGTTCACAAACCGATGCTCAAAGCCGGCAAGCGCGCCGTCATTCGCCGCAATCTCGGCTCCAAGCTGGTCCAGATGGAATTTGCCAGTACCGCCGAAAAATCGTCCGGTGGCAAGCTGGTCAAAACCACCGACGTGCCCAGCGAGCTGCGCAACCGCTTCTCTCTGACCGACGCCGATGTCGAGCAACTGGCGCGCTACGCCCTGATCATCGAAGACCATTACGGCCGCGCGATGGACATTGAGTGGGGCAAAGACGGCATGGACGGCGAGCTGTACATCCTGCAGGCCCGCCCAGAAACGGTCAAAAGCCAGTCTAAGGGCAAAGCCGAGCAGCGCTACAAGCTCAAGGGCACCGGCACCGTGCTGGCCGAGGGCCGTGCCATCGGCCAGAAGATTGGCACCGGCCCGGTGCGCGTGGTGTACGACATCAAAGACATGGATCAAGTCCAGCCAGGGGACGTGCTGGTCACCGACATGACCGACCCGAACTGGGAGCCGGTCATGAAGCGCGCCAGCGCCGTCGTGACGAACCGGGGCGGGCGCACCTGCCACGCCGCCATCATTGCGCGCGAGTTGGGCATCCCGGCTGTGGTCGGCTGCGGCGACGCGACCAGTCGGCTCAAAGACGGCATGCTGGTGACCGTCAGCTGCGCTGAAGGCGACACCGGCAGAATTTATGATGGACTGCTCGAAACCGAAGTCACCGAGGTGCAGCGCGGCGAGATGCCGCCCATCGACTTGAAGATCACGATGAACGTCGGCAACCCGCAGCTGGCGTTTGATTTTTGCCAGATTCCGAACCACGGCGTCGGGCTGGCGCGGCTCGAATTCATCATCAACAACAACATCGGTGTCCATCCGAAGGCGATCCTCGATTACCCCAACGTCGATCCCGACCTGAAAAAGGCGGTTGAAAGCGTGGCGCGGGGGCACGCCTCGCCACGGGCTTTTTATGTGGACAAGGTGGCCGAAGGCATCGCCACCATAGGCGCGGCCTTCTGGCCCAAGCCAGTTATCGTGCGCCTTTCCGACTTCAAATCCAACGAATACCGCAAGCTGATAGGCGGCTCGCGCTACGAGCCCGAGGAAGAAAATCCGATGCTCGGTTTCCGCGGCGCGTCGCGCTACCTCAGCACCGAGTTTGGCGAGGCGTTTGCGATGGAGTGCGAGGCCTTCAGGCGGGTGCGCGGCGACATGGGACTGACCAACGTCGAGGTGATGGTGCCGTTTGTGCGCACGCTCAAACAGGCCGAGCAAGTCATTGCCTTGCTGGGGCAGCATGGCCTCAAGCGGGGCGAGAACGGCCTGCGCGTCATCATGATGTGCGAGGTGCCGAGCAACGCGGTGCTGGCCGACCAGTTCCTCGAGCACTTCGATGGGTTCTCGATTGGCTCGAACGACCTGACCCAATTGACGCTGGGGCTGGACCGCGACTCCGGCCTGTCCATCCTCGCGCAGGATTTCGACGAACGCGACCCGGCCGTCAAGGCCTTGCTGAGCCAGGCAATCAAGGCTTGCCTGCGCCAGGGCAAGTACGTCGGCATCTGCGGCCAGGGCCCCAGCGACCACCCGGACTTTGCCCGGTGGTTGATGGACGAAGGTATTGTCTCGCTGTCGCTTAATCCCGACACCGTGATCGACACCTGGAAGCGGCTGGCCGAGTAAGCCGGCCTGTGCGGCCGCGAGCCACTGCGCCAGCCTGCAAGCAGGGGAGGCCGCGCACGGTGCGCAAGCTACAATCATGGGCTTCGCCTTGCTGCACCCTTCACGACGCTGGGGCAGCTT
>JAJAYS010000090.1 GCA_026786065.1 Polaromonas sp. | reverse complement strand
GCACCAGCCTACATGATGGGCCAGGTCGCGCGCTTCAACGCGCAGTTAGAGAGCTTTGCCGAAGTCGGCATCGTGCTGGCGGTCGGCGTGCTGCTTGCGACGGTGCGGTTTGAGTGGGACGTGCTGTGGTTCGTACCGCTGCTGTTTTTGCTGATCCGGCCCGCTGCCGTGTACATCGGCCTGCTGGGCACGACGGTCAAAGGAACCCAGCGCCGGCTGATGGGCTGGTTTGGCATTCGCGGCATCGGCTCGCTGTACTACCTGCTCTACGCCATCAGCCACGAGATCGAGCCAGCCCTGGCCGAACGCCTGCTGTCCATCACGCTGGCGGTCGTCGTAGCCTCGGTGGTGGCGCACGGCGTGTCGGTCACCCCGCTGATGCGGCGTTACGAGCTGCGCAAAAAGCGGCGCGGCGCAGGGAGGGCCTAGGAGCCTGGGCGGCAGAAGGCGCGCATAGCGAAAACCGGCCCCAGCGAGGATAAATATTGCTGATTTTGCCGTCCAGTATCTGGATACTGGGCCAAAAAGCGGCAAACAATAGACCGCTGCGGTGGGTTTGCAGCGCGCGTCTTTTCTGCCGCCCAAGCTCCTAGTCGGCAAGCCGCTTTTCGAGCTGCGCATAGAGCCACGCAAAGGGTAGCGCCAGCGCGATGCCAGCCACCGCGTCCCACACGACGTGTTGTTTGATCGCCAGCGTGGAATACATGATCAGCGCGCACCAGAGCCAGTTCAACACCTTCAGCCAGCCCGGGCTGGGCATCTCGCGCAGCAGCCGGTGCAGACACAGCGCGGAGAACAGCGCCGTCGCCACATGCAGCGACGGGCAGGCGTTGCCCGGCGCGTCCAGGCTGTGCAGCAACGAGAGCGACGCGTCGGCGGGCCAGCTCGAAGGCCCGTAAGGCACGGCCGTAGGGAGAAAAGTGAACAGCACCAGCCCGGTCAGGCATAGCGCGCCAATGCCGACGCCGTAGGCGACCAGCCGCAGCAAGCTCGGCTGCAGTGCCGGCACCAGCGAGGTGTACACCCACAGCGAGGCATACAGGTAGAAAGCCGGTGGCCAGAATGCGATCCAGTCGTCGAGCGGCGTCGTCGGCATCACGGCGACCGGATGCACCGGCGACTCAAGCGCCGCGAAGTAGCCATAAAAAAAGATCGCCATGAAGGCGCTGGTCCCAGTGGCCTTGAAGACCCACAGGTGCAGCAGGCGTTCACCATACAGGGCGTACCACGGCCCGGCAAGCCTGCCGACCAGTATCGACGTGCTCATTACAGGTAGCCCATCACTTGCTCGACCGGTGCCTGGGCGATGACAAATTCAAGGCTGGCCACGCGCCCCCGAGCGCTGCTGACTTCACCCGTGACGTTGACCATGTCGCCAGACACCTGGCGCGTATGCAGGTCGAAGTGCAGGCGGACCCCCGGTGAAACCGGACTGCGAAAAAAACACTTGCGCACCGCCAGCAACAGGCCGACCTGACCGACCGCGGCGGCCCGCGCCTTGGGGTCGCCGGCGCGCAGGCCAGCCCCGGCAATTTGCGCGGCCGCCTCGATCAGCATCACGCCTGGAACGATAGGCTGCCCCGGGAAATGACCGCGAAACACAAATGAGTCTTCAGGCCAGGCCGCTTCGCCGGTGTAGTGGTCGTGCGCCAGCACGGTGACCTGCCGGGCGAAAAGCATGTCTCCCCGATGCGGAATAAAGCGCTGCAGGGCGTTTAAATCGAGCTGCATGGGGTAGCTGAAATCAGCAGACAGAGCTGGCCATTTGCTCGACAACGCGCCCGGCAACGTGCGGTTGGCGTTCGGCATCGAGTCGTTGGGTTTCGCGCCTCCCCCCGCCATATGGTTAGAACCTTACGAAGATATAACTGAGCGCCACACCGGCCGTCAGGTAGCTGCGCGAGGCGACCAGCGAACTGCCTTCGAAGACTGCGCCCTGCAGATTGTCGTAGCGCACAAAACCGCCGACCCACCAGTCGCCGAACTTGCGGCTCAGCGAAACCAGCGCCTGCGCGCCGGCATAGCCGCCACCGGCCTGGTAGGCGGGTCTGGCGACGCTGGCGAATGGCGCAGCAACGCCGTAGAAATAGTTGTTTTGCGTGCGGCTGGTGAAGATCGGCCCGACCAGAAAGCCCAGATTGCTGCGCGGCAGACCCCAGGGATCGGCAAGGTCGAGATTCAGGTTAGGCGAAAACGTCAGGCCGATGTCCTGCGGGCGACGCTCCAGCGTGATGCCCTGGCGCAGCGGCAGCCGCAGCCTCAGCGACAGTTTGGAATCCTGCGGATCACTCAGCAGCACACTGAGTTGCGGGCCGACTTCGAGCGACGCCTTCAGCTCCGGCATGCCGCGCCGGCGCGCGATGCCGTCGCTGGAAACCGGCGGTGAGCCGGACGCACTGACCGACAACTGCACCCGGGGTGAATCAAAAATCTGGCCGCGCAGACCCTGCCGGTCCGCCTTGAAAAAGTCGCCGTTGTATTCGAGGTAGGGGACCGGCAACAGCCAGGTGCTGCGCTGATCGGACCCACGGTAAGCCGGGAAATTCAGGCCGGCGACACCGATGCCGAGCGCCAGGCTGCCGGGGGCAATGTCGGATTCTTCGCCACGGGCACCGTCTGCCACCGCAAAGCCAAGCACCAGACCAACCACCAGAAACACTTTCGGTAACTTCGCCCGCATCGCATGCCTTTGCACGATAAGTTCCATCGAAATTGCCTCGGATCGCCGTTGGCGCTTGCCCTGCCGGCTCAGCGCCGCGCAATCAGCGACACGTTGGTGCCGCCAAAGGCGAAGGAATTGGACATCACCGCCTGCAGCGAAGGCGCTTCGCGCGCCACTCCGGGCACGAAATCGAGGTCGCAGCCGGGGTCGGGGTTGTCCAGATGCGCGGTAGGCGGAATGCGCCCGGCTTCAAGCGCCAGCACGCTCAAGCCGAACTCCAGCGCACCGCCAGCGCCGATCAGGTGCCCGTGTACGGCCTTGGTCGAACTGACGGCCAGCCGGTGGGCGTGGTCAGCGAATGCGGCCTTGATCGATTCGGTTTCGATCAGGTCGCCAGCGGTGGTGGCGGTGCCGTGTGCATTGATGTAGCCGATGGCATCAAGCGGCAGGCCGGATTCCACCAGCGCGGCAGCCATCGCCTGCGTCTGGCCTTCAGCCGATGGCAGCGTGATGTGTGCGCCGTCTGTGGTGGTGCCGTAGCCGCACAGCTCGGCATAGGGCGTGCGGCTGCAGGTGGCACTGTAGCCTTCTGCCTGGAGCACTAGAGCGCAGGCACCCTCGCCGAGGACGAATCCATTGCGCCCGGAGTCAAAAGGCCGGCAGCTCGCCGCGATGCCGCTTTCATGCGGCTTGGCAATGACGCGCAGCGCGTTCCATGCGACATACGAACCGGGCGTCAGCATAGCCTCGGTGCCGACGACGATGGCGGTGTCGATGTAGCCGTGGCGTAGCGCCCGATACGCCTCGCCAATGGCCACAGCCGACGACGCACAGGCGATGCTGTAGGTGAAGCTCTGGCCACGCAACTGGTGCTGGATGGATACCGCTGCCGCGCCCGAATTGGCCATCATGCGCGGAATGGCCAGCGGGTGAATGATGGTGGGGTCGCGGTTTTCGCTGGCCGCGCGCTGCAGCAGCTCGAAAAACCGGGTGTACAGCGTTTCGATGGTGTACGCGCCGCCCATGCCGATGCCAACATAGACGCCAGTGCGGGCTTTTTGCGGCGCATCCGCCTCGAAGCCAGCGTCGGCCAGCGCTTCCTCCACCGCGACGAGTGCGAACTGGGTCGCCCGATCAAGCCCGGCTATCGCCCGCGTCTGACCGGCGCCGAACGCAGGGGACACCTGTGCGGCCAAGGCCTGGGGCAAGAGGGCAAGGATCGGCTGAGGCGCTGCGGCAACCGCGCTTTTGCCTTGCACAGCGGCATGGAAGCTGTCTTTCGCATTGAGGCCCAGCGGCGTCACCATGCCGATGCCGCGAACGGACACGCGTCGCAAGTCGTGCATCAATTCAGCCGGGAGCTTTTTCGACGGCCACCATGTCGGGAATGTTTCCACCATGCTTCTGGCGCACGATCTGCTCCATGTTCGCGACGACTTCGTTCAGTGTCATGTTTTGAAACTGCATTACATCGTCAACATGGATGCCGTATCGGTCTTCGACTTCGAACAGCATTTCCACCACGCCTAGCGAATCCAGACCGAGGTCGGTCATCCGGACCGAAGGATCCGCCAGCCGCTCAGCCGAAATATTGCCTTGGGAGAGTAAAAACTCATGAATAATTTGCCGCAACATCAGACTCCCCGCTTTCGTCTTCCCACCACACCGCCCACCTGTCAAGCCTTCAAGACTCCCCTGTAATACGATTCTAGCTTCCCGGTCAGAGCCAGCCGGTCCGAAGGCGCAGCAAATTGCTCGCCCCGTCTGACCGTGATGCGCAGAGGCAACGACGGTTTTTTGAACAGCGACCAGCCTTTGCCGAGGTAGGGTTTGTCGAAGGTGATCACCAAGGCCTGAACCGGCACGCCCGATCGCGCCGATATCAGCGCGGCGGCTTCGCCGAAGGGACCGATGGGCGCGCACCGTGTCCGCGTACCCTCTGGAAACAGCACGACCTGCGCGCCGCCGTCGAGCTCCTCGCAGGCCCGCCTGACCAGTGACATCGGGTCGCGGTTGTCCATATAGCCTGAGAGCCGCGTCATCGGGCCGACAAACAGGTTGCGCTTCAAACTTCCTTTCATGACGCAGGCGGCGTTCGGCAGCATCGACAGCAAAATGACAGCGTCGAGCAGCGAGGGGTGATTGGCCACGAGAATCAGAGGTCGGCTCGTCTGCAGCGCGCGCAGGCCCGACGCATCGATGCGCACCGAGCAGAAAACGCGGAGGAAACCAAGGTATAGCGCCAGGGTTCCGGCAATCAGTCGGCGCCCCAGTGGAATGCGGACCGGGCCCGGCAAAACCAACAGGGCCAGCGCCAGCGGCAAACTGACAATCCCGAGCAACGCCAACGCAGTCAGGCCCGATCCCATCGCGAGGTATTCGTAGGTGCCCCAGCCAAGGGCGCGCAGCTTGCCGGTTAATCCGGCCATCTCAAGATCTAGGCAGGGCGCGCCGCTTGCTTGCCAAACGGTTCAAGCTGCAGCGCCGAACAGGTAATGCAGGCCACGGCCGTGCGCCGCGGCCAGCGCCTTCGGGTCCAGGAGGGCAGTTATCTCGCTGGCGTCGAGGTGCGGGTACTCGCGGGTCGCTGCGACCACGATTTCCGCCGCCAGCGCCTGCAATTGAAGCAATTGCGTGTCAATGCGGGCGGCGAACTGCGCATCGGAGAGTGGGTCCCGCAGTTCCTTATTGAGCTGCGCAAACCACGGCAAGCTGGCCTGATCAAGCATCTGCGGCGGGTTGCGCTTGGCACTGACCCCGTTCCACGCCCGCAGAAACTGCTGCATCGCCGCATTAACCGTCTGAATATTGGCGAGCTTGCCCTCCATCCGCGCCATGCAGGAGATGTCGATCAGCTTGTTCTGGAAAAACAGCTGGCACATGACGCCCCAGTAGTAGGCGTAATCCCAGAGCACCTTGACTGGCAAGACTTCCGGGTCGCCGAATATCCGGTACTGGTCGGTGTAGAGAGTCAGCATGTTGCGGTAGAGCGAGAAGTAAATCTGCTCGTAAAAATCCGCCTTCAACGAGGTCGGGCCGCCTGCCTGGTCTGTGGCGATCAACTCGGTGATGTAGGTGTTGGAGATTGCGATGAAGTCGCTGCCAGGCGAATAGAAGGGGTCGAGAAACAGCCCGGCTTCACCGGTCAAGGCCCAGCGACCGGATCCGGAAAACACCTTTTTACAACCATACGAAAAGCGTTTGAAAAACGCAAAATCCTGCAGCTTGTCCCGGCGGATGTCGAGCGCCGCAAACAGTTGCGGCTGATGGACTTTCAGCCAGTCCATCGATTTTTCGAAGGTGTTGATGGTCTCGATCGGGTGCAGTGCCGCGTCGGCCACGATGCCGACCGAGTGGGACCCCGAGGCGAGCGGAATCAGCCAGGCCCAATAGCCCTCGCCGACCAGATGGTTGGTCGAAAGCCCGCGAGAACGCGGCAGACAGCGGTCAAGCCAGGGCTCTTCGTCTGACCAGTCGTCCACATTGATGCGATCGGCGATCCGGAACCAGACGGCATTGGCATCGTGGGAATTGGACTCAGCCAGGCCAAGCTTGCGCTTGACGATCCCGGCACGCCCCGATGCATCGCAAAGCCAGCGCGCACCGATGGTGTGCAGCTCGCCACCGACATCAAAGCGCACTGCGTGGTCAGCGCCGCCATCAGACAGATCAAACGACCGGATTACCGCCCCATCGACAAAACCCACACCGCGCTGTTTCGCGAGTCGGGCCAGCTCGTTCTCGAAGATGCCGCGATCAAGCTGGTAGCTTGGGGTGGACAAGACGCGGCTGGCGCCGAGTTCGGTGACCTGGTCCAGTTCAGTGTGGCCATCCGAGAAGAAAAACCGGAAGCCGAATTTTTTAAGTTGCGCGCTGTCGAGGTGGGCTTTAAGACCGAGAACCTGCTCGAAATAATGTGCGCCGATTTCAACGGACGACTCTCCGACCTTGTGCGCAGCATGGGGCACCGGGTGGCGCCTGCGCTCGATCACAGTGATATCCAGATCGGGCAGCCGTTGCTTTAACTGAAGCGCCAACGTCAGGCCAGCCAGACCACCGCCTGCGATCACAACATCGGAAAATTTCGGGATCGACGACATGGCAAATTTTCCAGACTGCAAGGCGCGCCTTGGATTGAATGACGCGCGAATTGATTCGAGCGGGGTTGCGGCGCGCCCGCCGTGCGCAATAAAACCCCTTAACTGCGTACTGGGCCATTGCCGAGAACCGCAACGCCGCATTGAGCGCAGGCTTCTCGATCAGGTACCGAGAAGAATGCATCGCCCCACCGCGCCTCACTCTCAATCATAAGATATCGCTTGTCACCATGAAAAAATTTCGTCATCCCGCCATCGGCCTATGGGCTGTGTTTTTCCTTCTTTGCACCTTGCTCGTTTTGCGCTCGGAGTTCACGGCCGACATGTCGGCCTTTTTGCCGCGCGACCCCTCGCCTCGGCAGCAAATCCTGATTGATCAGATCAGCGAGGGTTTTGCATCGAAGGCGCTGATCGTCGGCGTCGAGGGCGCGCCGACTCAAGTCTTGGCCGCGCTGTCGGAAGCGATGGCCCGCCGGTTGCGCGACAACCCGTTGTTTTCCAGCGTCAGCAACGGTCGGTCCTCGACGGGCGACCGGGACCGGGAACTGCTTTTCAGCAATCGCTATCTGCTAAGCCCAGCCATCGACGACGACCGCATGAGCGTTGCGGGACTGCGCGCCGCCATGACGGGCACGCTGGAGGAAGTAGCTAGTGCCACCGGGCTATTCAGCAAATCACTATTGGCGCGAGACCCTACCGGAGAGATGCTGACGGTGATCGACCGCATTGTTCCGGCCAATCAGCCTTCGCAGGCTGGTGGCGTGTGGATGAACCCGACGCTCAATCGCGCGCTGCTGCTGCTGCAGGTCAATGCGGACGGTTCCGATCTCGACGCCCAGGAATCCGCGCATGCAGCCATCGCCGAAAGCTTTGCCCAAGCGCAGAGCCAAGTTGGCGCAACAGCTGCGCCGGCGGGCATGCGCTTTTCCGGGCCCGGCGTCTTCGCGGTTCAGGCGCGGGACACCATCAAGCAAGAGGCGGCACGCCTGTCGCTGATCGGAACGCTGATGGTACTGGGGCTGCTGTGGCTGATATACCGGTCGGTTACAACGCTTTTTCTCGGCATCGTCCCGGTTGTCACCGGGGCGCTGGCCGGAGTTGCCGCAGTCGGACTTGGCTTCCCATCGGTACATGGCATGACGCTGGGCTTTGGCATCACGCTGATCGGCGAGGCGGTGGATTACGCGATCTACCTTTTCGTTCAGTACACACCGACGGCGAAGTCCGGGACAGAGGAGATCGGACCGGAAAAATCCGCCTTCGACTCGTCATTCTGGCCGACGATCCGGCTTGGAGTTCTGACCTCGATATTCGGCTTCAGCACCCTTTTGATGTCGGGCTTTACCGGTCTGGCGCAGCTCGGGCTGTTCTCCATCGTCGGCATTGTGGTGGCTGCCACCGTCACGCGCTTCGTGCTGCCGGCGCTGCTGCCCGACGACTTTGCGGTGCAGCAGCCGCGCAGGTTGGGACCGCTGCTTGCAAATGCAGTGCGCGTGTTGGGGCGACTGCGCGCGGCGGCGGTCTTCGTTACGGTGGTGGCAATCACTGTTTTGGTGTTGCGGTGGGACACGATCTGGAGCGTAGAGCTTGGTGGGCTCAGCCCGGTATCCGAGGCGGCGCAAAAACTCGATGCCGATCTGCGCGCCGACATTGGCGCACCGGATGCTGGCGTGCTGATTGTCATCAAGGGCTCAAGCAGCGAGGCGGTGCTACAACGCAGCGAAGAGGCCACCGCACGCCTTCGTCCGCTCGTGGAGCGCGGAGAATTGGGCGGCTACCAGGCGGCATCAACCTACCTGCCCAGCCTTCTCACGCAGACGGCGCGCCAAGCCAGCCTGCCTGACACTGCGGCTTTGCAGCAGCGAACCACTGCCGCGCTGGAGGGGCTGCCGCTGAGGCCTGAGCGGTTAAAAGACTTTTTTACCGACGTTGCCCGCGCCAAAAGTGGACCGTTGTTAGGCCCATCCAGCTTTGAGGGTACGTCGATGAACCTGGCGATCGACTCTCTGCTCAGCAAGAGCGTCCGATCACCCGAAGAGTGGACCGGGCTGATTGCTCTGCAAGCGCCAACCCGAAGCGGCACGGCACAGACGCTGGACGTCAAGGCCGTCCGCGCTGCCCTGGAGGATTTGTCGGGCGACACGCGGGCTGCGACGTACCTCATCGAACTGGGTCGCGAGGCAAAGGATATTTACGGCGCCTACCTTCAAGAGGCGATTGTCCTGTCGGCGGGCGGTTTCGTGGCCATCGTCGGGCTGCTGTTCGTCACGTTGCGAAGTCCCCGGCGGGTAATACGCGTGGTAACGCCGCTTCTCGCGGCCGCAGCCATCGTGGCAGCCGGCGTAGTCGGCACGAAAGGCCACCTGAGTCTGTTGCATTTGATCGGCCTGCTGCTGGTGGTTGCCATTGGCTCGAACTACGCGCTTTTCTTTGATCGGCGATCCCGGCTCGCTGGTAACGCCTCTGGTGCCGACGGCGATCACAACATGCTGTGCTCGCTGCTCTTCGCAAACCTGAGTACGGTATTGGGTTTCGGCCTACTCGGCTTTTCATCGGTTCCCGTGATGAACGCCATAGGATCGACGGTGGGAATCGGGACTTTTCTTGCATTACTGCTGTCTGCCGTTTTTGCACTGCCGGCAACGGGGCGAACGCCCGCAGGCAGCTAAGATCGTGCGGCTTTTACCCACACCATGCTGATAAGAATGTTTCCGGTTTTCCTGTTGCTTGCAAGTGCGCTTTTGCAGGGCTGCGCATCGCTGCGAACCGCCGAAACTCCGATGCCAATCATCAGCGATGCGCTGCTTTGCGGAACAGCGCCCACGACGTTGCTGGTGTTTTTGCCGGGGGCCTACGACACGCCGCAAGATTTTGTCGATAAGGGTTTTGTCAGGGCCGTGCGGGAACGCGGTTTCGACGTCGATATTCAGTTGGCCGACGCCCACCGGGGCTATTACAGCCAGCGGAAACTCCTGGAGCGGCTCGAAGCGGACGTCATGGAACCAGCGCGCGCCAAAGGCTACCGGAGCATTTGGTTTTTCGGTATTTCTCTGGGTGGGTACGGAAGCCTCCTTTATGCAATGACCCATCCCGACAGCCTGGAGGGCCTTGTCGTTCTTGCCCCCTATCTCGGTGATCCGGCCCTACCCCTCGAGATCGAGGGCCAAGGTGGCCTGCAAGTCTGGCGCCCCGGCACAGGCGGCGGTCAGGATGCCGTGCTATGGGCTTGGTTGAAAGGCTATGCGGACCCCGCCACGCGCCGTCCGCAGACCTACCTGGGGTTCGGTTCCGGGGACCGCTTTGCGCAGCCAAACGGAGTTTTGGCGCAGGCGCTGCAGCCGGTGCAACGCTTCGTCTTACCGGGTGGGCACGACTGGCCAGTCTGGCAGAGTTTATGGTCTCGCATTCTCGACGTGGCGCCGTGGCCGCGTCTGGCTGCGCGTCAGACGCCATGCAGCGCCCGGGCGGGCTAGCCATGATCCGATCCTGGAAACCCTCCCTGGGAATCAAGGCTTCGGCTGCATTGCATCTTGGCGCGATGGCAGCGCTTGCCACGCCTGTTGCGTGGCCGTGGTTGCTCGGAGGAGTGCTGGCGAACCATGCGGTGCTGACCGCTGCGGGACTGTGGCCACGCAGCACGCTGCTGGGGCGCAACCTGCGCAGACTCCCGGACGCCGCGGGCAAAGTTCGCCAAGTTGCCATCACCATTGACGACGGACCCGATCCGCGGGTCACGCCCGCCGTGCTGGACATGCTCGACGCCGGACAGGCCCGCGCCACATTTTTTTGCATCGGCAAAGCGGTTGAGGCGCACCCCACCTTGGCACGGGAAATTGTCCGGAGGGGTCACAGCATTGAAAACCACAGCTACGCGCACCGCCACCATTTTTCATTGTTGGGCATCTCGCGATTGCAAGCGGAAATCGGCCGTGCGCAACAGGCTATCGCAGATGTGACTGGCAGCTTGCCTGCTTACTTTCGCGCGCCGGCCGGCCTGCGCAGTCCACTGCTCGATCCGGTACTGCAAGAACTTGACTTGACCTTGGTGAGCTGGACGCGGCGCGGCTACGACACCATCACGCGAGACCCCGCCAAAGTGCTGGAGCGGCTGCAAAATAATCTCGCAGCAACAGACATCCTGCTGCTTCATGACGGCCATTGCGCGCCGACTTCGAAGGGCCTGCCGGTAGTTTTGGCAGTATTGCCCACGCTTTTGCAGACGCTGCACCGACTGAATCTCCACGGCGTAGCGCTGCGGGATGCGGCGCGCTGAGTGTCATAACCCTGGAGCCGGCAAGGATGGAGAATTTCAAGAAACGGCTGCTTGCCCTTGCCGTCGAACCGTACACGCGGTCCGGTCGGTTCGCACTACATTTTGCAATGGGGAAACTTGGCCAAGACCCCGTGTTTGTCGAAATACTGCGGAGCGGGCTGATTGCGCCCGGCTCACACGTCATCGATATCGGTTGCGGCCAGGGCCTGCTTAGCAGTTGGCTTCTGGCAGCCGGTAGTCTCGCCGACGACGCCGCGTGGCCCAAAGTATGGTCAAGTGCGCCGCGCGCCGTCACGGTGAAGGGCATAGAACTGATGCCGGCAGACGTCAAGCGTGCACAGCAAGCACTTTCTGCGCACGCTGCCCGCTTCCAGTTTGAAGTTGGCGACATGTGCAGCACTCCTTTCGGCCAAGCCGGAGCAGTCGTCATTCTCGACGTCTTGCACTATGTGCCTTATGCCTCGCAAGACGCTGTGCTACTGCGCGTGCGCGAGTCCCTAAGGATAAACGGTGTTCTTATTTTGCGTGTCGGCGACGCGGCGGCCGGGCTCGGATTCAAGATCAGCAACTGGGTGGATGCGGTCGTGACATTGGCCCGCGGCCACAAGCTGTCGCGCTTGTATTGCCGACCGCTCGCCGACTGGACGGCGGTCCTCCAGAAACTTGGCTTCAAAGTGGAAGCCAAACCAATGAGCCAAGGCACCCCGTTTGCCAACGTGCTTCTGTTAGCGCACGTCCGCTAAGCCGGTGGAAAGTATCAGATGCAAGCGCTTTTTCTGTCGGACTTCACCTTAACCACCTGCCTGGGCCAAGGTTGCGAAGCGAACTGGCAGGCGGTGCTCGCGCAGCGCAGCGGGCTGCAGCGCTGCGATTTCGAGACGGTGCAGCTGAATACGTTTATCGGCCGCGTTCCTGGAGTCGAAGACCAGTCCCTCCCCGCACGCATGTCCGATTACCTGTGCAGAAACAACCAGCTGGCACTGCTGGCGTTGACCCAGGACGGCTTTGAATCTGCAGTCCACCAGGCCATCACGTCTTATGGCCCCAGCCGAATCGGCGTATTCATGGGCACCAGCACTTCGGGCATTCTCAGCACCGAAGTTGCCTACCGGCACCGGGAAGGCAGCGGCAGCACACTACCGTCGGGCTTTCGTTATGCGCACACCCACAACACTTTTTCGGTGAGCAGCTTTGTACGGGATCACTTTCAACTTGAAGGCCCCGCTGTCGCGGTCTCGTCGGCCTGTTCGTCAAGCGCCAAGGTCTTCGGCAATGCGTCCCGCATGCTTGAGTGCGGGCTGATCGATGCTGCCATCGTCGGCGGCGTTGACAGCTTGTGCCTGACCACGCTTTACGGTTTCAATTCGCTGGAACTTCTTTCGCCGGAGCGCTGTCGCCCGTTTGGTGCGCATCGTAGCGGGATCTCTATTTCCGAGGCGGCAGGCTTTGCGCTGCTAACGCGAGAGAGACCCCCCTCCCCTGGCGCAGTGGCCGTCACCGGGATTGGCGAGTCGAGCGACGCGCACCATATGTCATCGCCGCATCCTGAAGGAGCGGGAGCACTGGCCGCAATGCAGCAAGCGCTCGCCATGGCCGACCTTTCGCCTGAGGCTGTGGACTACATCAACCTCCATGGCACCGCCACGCCCAGTAACGACGCCGCCGAAGGAAAAGCGGTCGCGACGCTCTTCGGCAGTTCGGTGCCCTGCAGCTCGACAAAAGGACACACCGGGCACGCGCTCGGTGCTGCGGGTATTGTTGAAGCCATTTTGTCCTCGCTGGCAATCCGGCATGGTGTACTTCCAGGCGGAGTCAACACGCTGGAGCGCGACGCTGCACTGGACGTCAATTACCTGTTGACAAACCAGATCTCCGAGGTGCGGACCATCTTGAGCAACTCCTTCGGTTTCGGAGGTTCGAATTGCGCCCTCGTGGTGGAGAAAAGATGAACGGCCCGAAGGTTTACGTGGATGCCGTCGGGCTTTGCGGGCCGGGTCTTGCCGGCTGGCATGCCAGCCGTCCGCTGCTTTGCGGAACGTCGCCTTATCTGGCTGCGGCAACTGTCATTCCTCCCTCGAACCGCCTGCCGGCGGCGGAAAAACGGCGCGTTGGCACGCCGGTCAAGTTGGCTTTGGCCGTGGCCGACGACGCATTGCAGTCGTCTTGCTGTGACCCAAGTGATTTGCTTTCGGTGTTCAGCTCTTCCGGTGGCGATGGCGAAAATTGCCACCTGATTTGCGAAGCACTGGCCGGCTCTGATCGCTTGCTGTCTCCGACGCGATTCACCAATTCGGTCCACAACGCCCCGTCCGGTTACTGGGGAATTGCGATGCAGGCGCGCCGGGCCAGCACCAGCCTGTGCGCATTCGATGGCAGCTTTTCAGCCGGACTGCTTGAAGCCGCTACGCAGTCGGTCAGTGCGCAGGCCCCCGTCCTGCTGATCGCCTACGACACGCCCTACCCTGAGCCGCTGCGCACAGCCCGCCCCATCGCGCAAAGTCTGGGCGTCGCACTGCTGCTCAGCCCCATCGCGACGCCAGAGAGCCTAGTGGCACTTCACATCACGCTAGGCCGGCGCCGCCCCGATACGCTGGCCGACCACGGGTTTGAAACGCTGCGCTGCAATGTGCCCGCAGCCCGGAGTTTGCCGTTGCTGCGTGCTCTGGCACTTGGGAAACCGGGCGCGGCCCTAAGCCTGGACCTGTTCTCTAATTTGCAACTGTTGTTGCAGCTTGGAGAAGTACGGTGAGTGAAATTTTGGCTAATGCGTCCAGTCCGCCGACGCTCGATGCCGCAGGGATTGCGTCGCTGATACCGCATCACGGCAGCATGTGTCTGCTCGATTCGGTCCAGTATTACGACGCCCTCAGCATTAAATGCAGCGCGCAATCACACCGTCTTCCGACCAATCCGCTGCGGGAGCAAGGGCGGCTCCACGCGGTCTGCGGAGTCGAATACGCGGCACAGGCCATGGCCATACACGGCGCGCTGCTTGCCAGCCGCAGCACAGCCTCGCCACGCGGTGGGCGCCTCGCGGCGCTGCGCTCGCTGGATATGCACGTCGCCCGCCTTGACGATATCGACGCGGAACTTCAGATCGTCGCGACGCAGGTAATGGGCGATGGAAACAACATGATCTATGCGTTTTCTATCCACGCAGAGTGCCGCCCTTTGTTGAGCGGCAAGGCGACGGTGGTGTTGATGCCGGATCCACAGGAATCTTGACGTGACAGAAAAATTGCGTGCATTGGTGACCGGCGGCAGCGGAGCACTCGGTTCCGCCATTTGCGAAGCCTTGGCCGCCGACGGCATGGAAGTGCTGATCCAGGCGAACAAGGCTTTGTCCGGAGCGCAGGCACTGGCCGACAAGATCAATGCGACGGGCGGAAGCGCACGGGCGCTACAGTTCGACGTCACGGACGCGCAAGCCACTCGGCAGCTTCTGGAACCCCTTGCCGACGAGAAAGCCATTCAGGTCATCGTCAACTGCGCCGGCATTCACGACGACGCGGTGTTTGCAGGCATGAGCGCCGCGCAATGGAACAGCGTACTGGACGTCTCGCTTGGTGGATTTTTCAACGTGACCCAGCCTTTGATGCTGCCGATGCTGCGCACACGCTACGGGCGCATCGTCAACATTTCATCGGTCGCTGCCATCGTGGGAAATCGTGGGCAGGTGAACTATGCGGCGGCGAAAGCTGCACTGCATGGCGCGACGAAATCCTTGGCGCAGGAGGTTGCCAGCCGCGGCGTGACGGTCAATGTAGTCGCGCCCGGAATCATTGAGTCGCCGATGATTGAAGGCATTTTTGATGCGCAGGCGATCGCCCGCATGGTGCCGATGAAACGCGCAGGGACAGCCCAGGAAGTCGCGGCGCTGGTGGCTTTTCTAGCCGGCAAAAACGCCTGCTACATCACAGGACAAATCATCTCGATCAACGGCGGCATGGCGTGAGCCGGACAGTCAGACCATTACAGGACCATGCCAGGCTTTGCCGTTCCCCCGGCGCCCCTACGGTTTAGCCAGCGGCAGAGGGCGGGTCAAAGTCATTACCGAACGATCGCCATCGGTGAGGGTTGTTTCGACCGTGTGGACATAACCCCCGTCACCCGCGAGGCGAATCTCGCCCAGCGTGATGAATAGTTTGCCGCTCTTGGGACGCAACACAAGTTGCCACCGGTGGGCTGGCCCGGAAAGCTTCCAGTTGAAATACTGCTCGATGCTAACCTGATCGCCGCGAAAAGTTGCTGTCAGGCTATGCACCAGCGACGCCATATCTGGAAACTCCTCAAGCGACAGCGAGCGTCTTGACGCACCGCGCTCAATCAACACCTGATTGCCGTCTATCAAGAGCGCCTCCGGCCGGGGCATGCTGGTCCGCTTTTCAAGGCGAGCTGGCGCGCTGAAAAGCAACTCGCCTTTCGACTCGACCGGCGCGTCAAGAATGCGGACAAACTTTTGCTCGACGAACTCGGCCCGAATGTTTTTGTTGTTTGCGAAAAGGCGCATGAGGCCGGGCATGTCGATGTCGGCAGCCTGCGCTGGGCTCACTGTCAGCAAGGCAAACAGGATGGGGAATAAAGCAAAACGAGCGATCATGGTTGTAACTCCTCCTCCCAGAAATCAAAAAAGTTGAACCAGTTCTCGGGTGCCTGCAAGCAGTGCTTCTCTATCAACTGAACGTAGCGGGTAAGCGCGGCCGCAATCGCTTGTTCGCGGTCAGCAGCAAGCACGTCTGCAAAGTCGGCGATGGGCTCCAGGTGGATGGTGTAGCGTTTCCCACCTTCGTAGCGCCCCACCATGAAAAAAACCGGGTGCTTGAGCGTCGCAGCCAGTCGAAATGGTCCCATGGGAAACGACGCTCGACGACCGAGAAAGTTCACTTCAGCCCGGCCAGCCACGTCCAGCGAGCGATCGGCCAGAATACCGATCAGCGCACCGGCCTGCAGTTGATCCCGAACCTCCAGCATGGCGCTGGGCTGACCCAGTGCAATGATGGCTTGCTGTGCTTCAGGATTTATCGCGCCGAGCAGGCGCCGGAGGTTGCGGGCATTTTCCTCGTACATCAACAACACCATCTTCAGCGCCGGGTGTTGCCGTCCTATACATCGGACGCTCT
>JAJAYS010000089.1 GCA_026786065.1 Polaromonas sp. | reverse complement strand
GCGCGCGGCCTCGCCCGAGCCCCCACGGTCCCGCGGCCCCTGCTCGGTTGAAGAGCTCTCAAGGCTGCTTTCGTTGGCGCTTTTACGCCCTCTCCCTCCGGGAGAGGGCGGGGGTGAGGGATCCCCGGATTCTGTGGTGGCGCTCATCGCACGCGCGTCCTCGGGTCGAGCAGTTTGTAGAGCAGATCCGACAACAAATTCAATCCGATGAACACTGAACCAACCACCAGCGTGTCGCCCAGCACCGCGTTCATGTCGGCGTTCTGCAGCGAGTTGGTGATGTACAGGCCGAGACCGGGCCAGGCAAAAACCGTTTCGGTCAGCACCGAGCCTTCGAGCAGGCCGGCATACGACAGCGCAATTACCGTCACCAGGGGCACCATCGCATTCCTCAGCGCATGCGCCCAGATGATGCGGGTCTCGCTCAGACCCTTGGCACGCGCCGCCACCACATACTCCTGCGCCAGCTCATTAAGCATGAAGGAGCGCGTCATGCGGCTGATGTAGGCGAGCGAAAAATAGCCGAGCAGGGAGGCCGGCAGAATCAGATGCGACAGCACGTTGCCGAAAGCGTCCCACTGGCCGGCGCGGGCTGCGTCGATCAGCAAAAAGCCGGTGACCGGAGTCAGCGTGTACTCGTAAGTCACATCGACCCGACCCGGCCCGCCGACCCAGCCCAGCTTGGCATAAAACAACACCAGCCCCATCAACCCGAGCCAGAAGATCGGCACCGAATAGCCGATCAGCCCCAGCACCCGCACGATCTGATCGACGACGCCGCCGCGCCGCACCGCCGCCCAGACGCCCAGCGGCACACCAAGGCCCGCCCCGATAACGATGCCCAGCGTGGCCAGTTCGATGGTCGCCGGAAAGGTGCGGCGGATGTCCTGCATCACCGGGTTCGAGGTCAGCACCGAGGTGCCGAAATCGCCCTGCGCCACCTTGCTCAGGTATATATAAAACTGCTGCCACAGCGGCTTGTTCAGGCCAAGTTCTTCGCGCACACGCGCAATCACATGCTCGGGCGCGCGGTCGCCGACGATCGCCAGCACCGGGTCTATCGGCATCACCCGGCCGATGAAGAAGGTGACCGCCAGCAAACCCAGATAGGTCAGGAAAAGAACCGCCAGAAAGCTGCCGAAGGAGCGCAGGAAGCGCCCGTGCCGGTTGCGCGATGCCGGCTTGACCGCCTCCGGCACCGCGCCCAGCGCCGCGCCGCCCGTCGCAGTCGCATTCGCAGTCGGGCGCGCAGGATCGGGCTGCACCGGCTTACTTCGTGACCTTGAACATGTAGGTCGAGTCGGAGGTCGGGCCGATCTTGAAGTTGTTCACGTCGCTGCGCAACGCCGAGGTTTCCAGCTGCTGGTACAGCATGATGAACGGGCTGTTCTTGAGAAAGTCGGCTTGCATCTCTTCGTACATCAGCTTGCGTTTGCCGGCGTCGCGCTCGAGCACGGCGGCATCGGCTTTTTTGGTCAGCTCGGGCGTGGCCCATGCATTGCGCCAAGCCAGCGGCTTGGCCTTGGCCTCGTCGCTGTTGTCGGGGTTCTGCACGAAGGTGGCATTGGTGTGCGGATCCCAGTAGTCGGCGCCCCACTGGCCGATGTACATGTCGTGCGTGCGGGCACGGTACTTGGTCAGCGTCTGCTTGCCGTCGCCAGGCAGGATCTCGATCTCGACGCCCGCGCGCTTGGCGGTCTGCTGGAATGCCTCGGTGATGCCCTGCACCGGCTGCGTGGTGCGCATGTCGATGGTCAGCTTGAAGCCGTTGGGCAGACCGGCCTTGGCAAGCAGCGCTTTGGCCTTGTCCACATCGAGCTTGTACGGCTGCTCTTTGCTGGCACCCAGCAGGCCGACCGGCATGAAGTTCTGGTGCACCATGCCGATGTTTTTGATCAGCGTGTCGCCGATGGCGCCGTAATCCACCAGCCACTTCAGCGCCTCGCGAACCTCGGGCTTGGCCAGGTTGGGATTCTTCTGGTTCATGCCGATGTAGTACACGGTGCCCTTCGGCGTCGACGTGGTCTTGATCGACTTGTTGCTGGCCATTGCCGCGAGGTCTTCCGGCGACAGGTTGCGCGCGATGTCGATGTCGCCTTTTTCAAGCTGCAGGCGCTGACTCGACGCTTCCTTGACATGGCGGTACAGCACGCGGGTCATCTTCGACTTTTCACCCCAGTAGTTGTCGTTGCGCTCCAGTGCGACGACCTCGTTGGCGCGCCATTCGCGCAGCTTCAGCGGGCCGGAGCCGGCATAGTTGGTCTTCAGCCAGGCATAGCCGAGGTCGCCGTTGACTTCTTTCGACATCACCAGCTTCTTGTCGACCACCGACGCGACGTTGGCCGTCAGGCAGTTGTAAACGAAAGTCGGCGCATAGCTCTTGTCGGTCTCAAACGTCAACGTCAGCGGCCCGGTGGCCTTGACCTTCTCGGCGACGTTGGCCTTGGTCAAACCGAATTGCGTCAGGATAAAAGCCGGCGACTTGTCGATCTGCACCGCGCGGGCAAACGAAAACGCCACGTCTTCCGCGGTGATCGGGTTGCCGGACGCGAATTTGAGGTTGGGTTTGAGCTCAAAGGTGTAGGTCTTGCCATCGCTTGAAACCGCCCAGCTGCTGGCCAGATCGGAGACCAGTTTGGACGGGTCGGCGACTTCGTAGCGCAACAGCCGGTCATAGGAATTGCCCATGACCTCGCCGGCTGAAATTTCGAAGGCTTCGCCCGGATCCATCGTGATGATGTCGTCCATGGCCCAGGCGATCACCAGCGTGTCTTTCGGCGTCGCGGCGAGTGATGCCGGGCTGAAACTCGCCAGCATGGCCGCCGCCGCACCGGCACACAGCGTGCGGCGCGTGAAAGACCTGGGAAGGGCGGGAAAGCGCGGCGAAGTTTTCAAGACAAGCTCCTGATTGGAAGTGGGGTGCCGGGAACTAAGCCACCAGCGGTGAGACTCGCGCTGCATGCATCAACCGTGCCTGCGCAGGCCGCACCAAGCCGGTCCGGCAAGCCATTTTGTGCGCGGTCCGGGACCGCTCAATGGGGATTAACCCCGCGCCCAAGGTGCTCTTCACCGACCCGCAGTCGCTATTATTTCAATAGCTGCTAACGCTCGTGCTTAATGGATTACAGCGAGTATTTGCTTAGGTTTTTGCCGCTACGCGGCTGTATCGGGTGCGCAACATGCGGCTTCGTCCTACAGCAGCCGCGCCAGATACCGCCCGGTATGACTCGCCGGATTCGCCGCGATGTCCTCCGGCGTGCCGACGCCCACCACCGCGCCGCCGCCGGAGCCGCCTTCGGGTCCCATGTCGATCAACCAGTCGGCGGTCTTGATGACATCGAGGTTGTGCTCGATCACCACGATGGTGTTGCCGGCGTCACGCAGCTGGTGCAGCACTTTGAGCAGCAGCGCAATGTCGGCGAAGTGCAGGCCGGTGGTCGGCTCGTCGAGGATGTAGAGCGTGCGGCCGGTGTCGCGCTTGCTCAGTTCCAGCGCCAGCTTGACGCGCTGCGCCTCGCCGCCCGACAGCGTGGTCGCGGACTGGCCGAGCTTGATGTAGGAGAGGCCGACGTCGAGCAGCGTGTGCAGCTTGCGCGCGATCACCGGCACGGCTTTAAAAAACTCCGCCGCCACTTCGACCGTCAAATCCAGAATCTGCGCGATGTTTTTGCCTTTGTATTGCACCTCCAGCGTTTCGCGGTTGTAGCGCAAGCCCTTGCAAACATCGCAAGGCACATAGACATCGGGCAGAAAGTGCATCTCGACCTTGACCACGCCATCGCCCTGGCAGGCCTCGCAGCGGCCGCCGGCGACGTTGAAGCTGAAGCGCCCCGAGCCGTAGCCGCGCTCGCGTGCGGTGTTCATTTCGGCCAGCAGCTCGCGGATCGGCGTGAACAGGCCGGTGTAGGTCGCCGGGTTGCTGCGCGGCGTGCGGCCGATCGGCGACTGATCGACGTTGATGACCTTGTCGAAATGCTCGATGCCCTCGATCGCCTGGTGCGGCGCGGGCTCGTCGTGCGCCCGGTACAGCGTGCGCGCCACCGCGGCATACAGCGTGTCGTTGACCAGAGTCGATTTGCCCGAGCCCGACACGCCGGTCACGCAGGTCAGCAAACCGACCGGGAACTCGGCGTGGACGGCTTTCAGGTTGTGCCCGGTTGCGCCAATCACGCGCAGCGCCTGCAGCTCGCCGAGCGTCGCCTGGTGCACCGCCTCGCGTGCGGCGCGGCGTTCAGCGGCCGGGCTTGGCGCAAAGCGCGACGGCTTTTTCAGTGCAAAGGCGTTGACCTGCTTGACGACCGGCAGCCACGGCGTGCGCCGGGCCGGCACTGCGATCTGCAGCGTGCGCGCCAGATACTGCCCGGTCAGCGAAGCCGGGTTGGACTGCACCTGCTCGAACGTGCCCTGCGCCATCACGAGCCCGCCGTGGATGCCGGCACCCGGCCCCATGTCGATCACATGGTCAGCGGCGCGGATCATGTCCTCGTCGTGTTCGACCACGATCACGCTGTTGCCGATGTCGCGCAAATGCTTGAGCGTGCCGATCAGCCGGTCGTTGTCGCGCTGGTGCAGGCCGATGCTGGGTTCGTCGAGCACGTACATGACGCCGGTCAGCCCCGAGCCGATCTGCGACGCCAGCCGGATGCGCTGCGATTCGCCGCCCGACAGCGTTTCGGCGCTGCGGTCCAGGCTCAAATAATTCAGACCGACGTCGTTCAAAAACTTCAGCCGCAGGCCGATCTCACGTACCACCTTGGCGGCGATTTCGGCTTTGGCGCCGTGCATCTGCAGGCGGCTGAAGTAGGCGAAGCTGTCTTTCAGCGTTTCGCCGCTGATCTCGAAAATCGCCTTGCGTGCCGGTGCCGCGCCTGCGACTGGCGCGCTGACCAGAAACACATGGCGCGCCTCGCGCCGCAGCCGGGTGCCGTGGCAGTCGGGGCAGGGCTGCACGCTGCGATAGCGGGCCAGCTCGTCGCGCACCGTGGGCGAATCGGTTTCGCGCCAGCGCCGCTCGAAGTTCGTGATCACGCCTTCGAAGGGGTGCTTCTTGCTGGTCTTGCGGCCGGCCGACTTGCCAGAATCCATCACATAGCTGAAACGGATTTCTTCGTCGCCCGAGCCGTAGAGCACCGCCTGGCGCACCGGCTCGGCCAGCGTCTCGAAGGCGCTGTCGATGTCGAACTGGTAATGCTTTGCCAGACTCTCAAGCATCGAGAAGTAATAGCCGTTGCGCCGGTCCCAACCCTTGACGGCGCCGCTGGCCAGGCTCAACGTCGGGAAGGCCACAACCCGCGCCGGGTCGAAAAACTCACGGTGGCCCAGCCCGTCGCAGCTCGGGCAGGCCCCCACCGGCGAGTTGAATGAAAACAGCCTCGGCTCCATCTCGCTCAGCGCATAGCTGCAAACCGGGCAAGCGAACTTGGCGCTGAACAAATGCTCCCGCCCGCCCTCCATCTCCAGCGCAATGGCCTTGCCGTCGGCCAACCGCAGCGCCGCCTCAAAGCTCTCGGCCAGGCGCTGGCGCAGGTTGTCGAATTCGGTTTGGCTGGAGGCCGGCCCCTCGGCGGGATTGAGGGGAATCGGCGCGTCGGGCGTCGCCAGCACCGGTATCGCGGGCGCGCGCCGCACCTTCAGGCGGTCGATCACCACGTCAATGTCGTGCTTCTCGGTTTTCTTCAACTTGGGCAGCGCGTCGAATTCGAAGGCCGCACCATCGACGCGAAACCGCACATAGCCCTGCGACTGCATCTCGGCAAACAGCTCCAGAAATTCGCCCTTCTTCTCGCGGGCCACCGGCGCGAGGATCATCAGCCGGGTGCCTTCGGGCAGCGCCAGCACCGCATCGACCATTTCGGCCACGCTTTGCGCCTGCAGCGGCAGGTCGTGGTCCGGGCAGTAGGGGGTGCCGGCGCGGGCAAACAGCAACCGCAGGTAGTCGTGAATCTCGGTCACGGTGCCGACCGTCGAGCGCGGGTTGTGGCTGGTGGCCTTTTGCTCGATGGAGATGGCTGGCGACAGGCCCTCGATCAGATCGACGTCGGGCTTGTCCATCAGTTGCAGAAACTGCCGGGCATAGGTGCTCAGACTCTCGACGTAGCGGCGCTGGCCCTCGGCATACAGCGTGTCGAAGGCCAGGCTCGACTTGCCCGAGCCACTCAGCCCGGTAATGACCACCAGCTGGTTGCGCGGAATGTCGAGGTCGATGTTTTTGAGGTTGTGCGTGCGCGCGCCGCGAATGCTGATCTGCTGCAAGATATGGCCCCCACGTTCGCCCACTTCGTGTGGCTCTCTGCCCCCCGAGGGGGCCGCTGTGCCTGCGGCCCGGCCAGGCCGGTTCCGCGGCCCCTGCCCGGCTGAATACTCCCCAGGTTCGCCCACTTCGTCCGGCTCTCTGCTTCCCGGGGGGGCTTGCCTTGCTTGGGGCGTCCCCGCGCTGCGGCCACCGTCGGTGCTGGATTCTGCTTGGTCAATGCCGGAGCGTTCGGGGTCGGATGCAGAGTTCACGTCGGGCGTAGTGGGGAAACCTTTCATCATAGCGAGCACTGCGCGGTGCGGCGGCCGGCGCCGGAACGGCACCGCGATAAGGGAGAATCGGCGCTTCACAAAATCGCCATGCCGCTCTCCCCATCCGCCACTGTGGCCCCGCCAGACGCCATGACCCCGACCGAGCGCCGGGCCAGTGCCTCGCTGGCGTCGATTTTTGCGCTGCGCATGCTGGGGCTTTTTCTGGTGCTGCCGGTGTTCGCACTCGAAGCGGCGCGCTACCCCGGCGGCGACGACCCGGCGCGGGTCGGGCTGGCGATGGGCATTTACGGGCTGACGCAGGGCCTGCTGCAGATTCCGTTCGGCATCGCATCGGACTGGTGGGGCCGCAAACCGGTGATCGTCGCCGGCCTGCTGATCTTTGCACTGGGCAGCTTCATTGCCGCCTGGGCCCCCGACCTGAACTGGCTGATCGCCGGCCGCTCGCTCCAGGGAGCCGGGGCAATTTCGGCGGCGGTGACCGCGCTGCTGGCCGACTCGACCCGCGACCAGGTTCGCACCAAGGCGATGGCGCTGGTCGGCGGCAGTATTGCGCTGATGTTTGCGCTGTCTTTGCTGCTGGCCCCGGTGCTGGCGGCCGCTATCGGGCTGCACGGCATTTTTGCGCTGACCGGTGCGCTGGCACTGGGCGGCATCGCGGTGGTCGTCTGGTGGGTGCCCGAAGCGCCGGCACCTCCGGCCGCTCCCGGCCCCACAACGGCGGGCCCACAAACCGGCAACGGCCTGCGCGAAGTGCTGCGCAACCCGGCCCTGCTGCGGCTGGACTTCGGCGTGTTCATCCTGCACGCGGTGCAACTGGCCATGTGGCTGGCGGTTCCGGCCCTGCTGGTGGCGGCCGGGCTGGAGCAGGCGCGCCACTGGCAAATCTATCTGCCTGCGGTGCTGGCGTCGTTTCTGCTGATGGGGCTGACGCTGTTCAGGCTGGAAAAGCGCGGCTATCTGCGCGCGGTGTTTCTGTCGGCCATCGGGATGCTATTTCTGGTGCAACTCGGCTTCGTTTGGGCCGGCCCGTCGCTGGCCCCGCTGGCGGCGCTGCTCTTCGTGTTTTTCGTTGGCTTTAACGTGCTCGAAGCCAGCCAGCCCAGCATGGCCTCGCGGCTGGCGCCGGCCGAAGCGCGCGGTGCAGCGCTGGGTGTGTACAACAGTTTGCAGTCGCTGGGGTTCTTTGTCGGCGGCGCGCTAGGTGGCTGGGTCACCAAAGCCTACGGCGCCCCTGGCCTGTTCGTCGGCTGCGCGGCGCTGATGCTGCTGTGGCTGCTGGTGGCGTGGCCGATGAAGGCCGTCACGCTGCCGGCAGCGCGGGGTTCGCGGCCCCTGGCACGGCCGGAAGGGGCCAATTTTGCCGGCGGCACCGCGGCAGAAAATCCAGCTTCGCCCGCCCAGCCAGCCCGGCCGGGGCCAGCCAGTTAAACTGCTTTTCCAAGATTCAGGAGATCCAACCCATGGCATCCGTCAACAAAGTCATCGTCGTCGGCAATCTCGGCAAAGACCCCGAAATGCGCAGCTTCCCGAACGGCGACCAGATCGCCAACGTCACCGTCGCGACCACCGACAAGTGGAAGGACAAGCAGACCGGCGAGGCAAAGGAGGCCACCGAATGGCACCGCATCACCTTCAATGGCCGGCTCGCTGAAATCGTCGGCCAGTACCTGCGCAAGGGCTCGCAGGTGTACGTTGAAGGCTCTCTGCGCACCCGCAAGTGGACCGACAAGGACGGCGTGGACAAATACACCACCGAAATCCGCGCCGACCAGATGCAGATGCTGGGCAGCCGCCAGGGCATGGGTGGCGGTGGCCAGGACGACGGCGGCGGCCCGGATGGCGGCGGCTACGCATCGCCGCAGCGCTCGGCCGCGCCCGCCGCCCGCCCGCCTGCCGGGCGACCCGCGCCACCCGCAAAAGCCGCCAGCGGCTTTGACGACATGGACGACGACATTCCGTTCTGAGCTGACCTCGTCCGATGCGCAAGGAGCCCGTTTCGACGGGCTTTTTTGCGGCTTGGCCGCTATGTAATTCATAGCTGCTTACGCCCGTTTCTATTTGGTCAGAAGTACTTTTTGTTGCTAAAAAGCGGTTGCGGCCCGCAGGGTCGCCGCTTCAGGTGGGGAATCCGCGCTTGACCGCCTTGCCGGCAGCGCGTTAGCGTCAGCCTGATCCGCAGCACCCCCGGACAACCCCAAACAAAGCCACCATGCACACAGACCTCGCCAAACGCCGGCAATTCATCCAGACCGGCGCCTCGCTCGCCTCCTTCGCCGCGCTCGGAGCGCTGCCCGGCGCGGTGCTCGCGGCGATGGGTGCCAACGACAAGTTCGATCTGCTGGTGCGCAACGCCAACACGCTCGATGCCGGCACCGGCCTTTCGGGCAAGCGCGATATCGGCATCCGCTTCGGGCTGATCGAGGCAATCGAGCCCAGCATTGCCGCCGAACGCGCACTGCGCGTGATGGACGCAGGCGGCAAGCTGGTGACGCCCGGCCTGATCGATCTGCACTGCCACACCTATCCCTACGGCTCGGGCATCGGCATTCCGGCCGATGAACTGGTGGCGCACCAGTGCACGACGACGGTGGTGTCGGCCGGCGATGCGGGCGCCAACAACTTCGCCGCGTACCGCCGCTTTATCGTGCCGGCTTCGCGCACGCGCCAGTTCGCCTTCGTGCACATCGCCATCGCCGGGCTGGCCGGCTTCCCGGTGCCCGAGCTGTTCAACACGACTACGCGAACGTCGATGCCGCTGCGCGCGCCGTCGCGGAGAACGCCGACATGGTCCTCGGCATCAAGGTGCGCATGAGCGAGAACGTGATCGCCCGCCACGGGCTGGAGCCGCTGCAGCGCGCCATCCTGGCCTGCGAGCGCTCGGGGGTGCCGGCCAAGGTGATGTGCCACATCGGCGGCGTGGCAGACCGCGCGCTGATGTCGCAGATTCTCGATCTGCTCCGGCCCGGCGACGTGCTGACGCACTGCTACTC
>JAJAYS010000088.1 GCA_026786065.1 Polaromonas sp. | reverse complement strand
GGCCTGGCTGCCGGCCGGCGTCGGGGGGTTGCGGTCGGCGGCCTGCAAGCCGGCCAATAGCCCGGCCAGGCACTGCGGCCGGCCGCGTGCGCCGCTACCGCGGTAGTCGGCCAGCAGCGCCGCCTGCACCGCGGCGGCCGGCAGCTGGCGCGGGCCGGTCAGGTGGCCGTGCAAAAAATCGACCAGATTCTCGAAAGCGAACTGGTGGGTCTTGCCGGTCTCCAGCCAGAGCCAGTCGCTGAAGGCCAGAAACTGTCCGAAGGCCGAGCCGGGTGCCAGCAGCAGCTTCAAGGTGGCGCCGAAACGCCCCGAATTGGCAATGAGTTCCCAGTAGCGGGCAAAGCGCTTGATGCGTTGCATCGCGCTGAAATCGACGCTCGAGTTTTGCAAAATCGTGTAGGGCGGCTGTGGGTCATAGACCATCGCGAAGTCGGCGGTGTGGCGGGTGATCGGGGTGCCGCGCAGGCGTTTTAGCACGCCGAACTGGATTTCGTGCGGCGCCAGTTGGTGCAGACGGTCAAAGCCGTCGGCAAAACTCTGCAGCGTTTCGCCGGGCAGGCCGAAAATCAAATCGGCATGCACATGGGCGCGGCTTTCGCCGACCAGCCAGCGCAGGTTGTCGGCGGTTCTGGCGTTGTCCTGCCGGCGCGCAATGCGCTGCTGCACCTCGGGGTTGAAGCTCTGGATGCCGACCTCGAACTGCAAGATCCCGGCCGGGAACTGCGCGATCAGCGCCTTCAGCCGATCGGGCAGGCTGTCGGGCACGACCTCGAAGTGCACGAACATCTCGGGCGCCAAGACCAGCCTATCCAGAAAAAACTGCAGGATGCGCGCCGAGTTGTCGATCTTCAGGTTGAAGGTGCGGTCAACGAACTTGAAGTTGCGCGCACCGCGCTCGAACAGGGTTTGCAGGCTGGCCATGAAGCGCTCCAGCTCGAAGGCCCAGGCGGTCTTGTCTAACGCGCTCAGGCAAAACTCGCACTTGAACGGGCAGCCGCGCGAAGCCTCGACATACAGCAATCGGCCGGCCAGATCGGCGGCGGTGTATTCGGCGTAAGGCAGCGCCAGTTCGGCCAGCGGCGGCTGCTCACCGGCGATGAATTTTGTCAGCGGCTGCGGGCCCCCGCCTGGCAAACGAAGCAGGGCCCGGCAGAGTTTGGGAAAGCTGACGTCGCCCCAGCCGGTGATCACATGGTCGGCCAGCCGGCAAATCTCCTGCTGATCGACTTCGTGGCTGACCTCGGGGCCACCGAGCACCACCTTGAGCCCCGGCCGCAGCGCCTTCAGCAGCCGCACCACCTGCGTCGTCTCGACCACATTCCAGATATAGACGCCCAGGCCCAGCACCTCGGGCTGCAGCGCCAGCAGTTCTTCGGCGATCTGCGTCGGGCTTTGCGCAATCGTGAATTCGCGCAGCGCCGTCTGCGCCCGCAGACCCGCGCCGCCATGCAGGTCCAGGTTGGCCAGCAGGCAGCGCAGGCCGAGCGAGGCGTGGATGTATTTGGCGTTGAGGGTGGCGAGAACGATGCGCGGCATCGCCGTATTATCCGATTCGGGCGTCGTGAAACCGCATTGCGCCCGCCCAGCCGGCCGGTACAGCCCCGCAGCCGCTCCAGCCCGATCCGCAGCCCCGTTCGCGCCGCAGCTGCCCGGAACCAATCGCCCCCTTGTTTGCTCAGACTTCCAACATGATCCTCAAGCGCTTTCTAGTCGCTACGCTTTTAATAGCTGCTTGCGCCCTTCCCAATTGGGCTTCAGCCCAAAATGTCCTTGGTTTACCAACCAGCCAAGCCGCTGGCGCGGTGGTGACCACACCCGAAGTCCGGGCCGAGCTGATGGCCTGGGCACCCGACGGCGTGGCTCCCGGCAAACAGGTCTGGCTGGGCCTGCAGCTGGCGCACATTCCGCAGTGGCACACCTACTGGAAAAACCCCGGCGATTCGGGTTTGGCGACGCTGCTGGAATGGGCCTTGCCGGCGGGGATCACGGCTGGCGAGATCGCCTGGCCGACGCCGAAAAAAATCCCCATCGGCACGCTGGCCAACTACGGCTACGAAAACACCGTGCTGCTGCCGGTGCCGCTGACGGTGGCCAGCGACTTTGCGGCGCTGCAGTTGAGCGTCAAACTGAAGGCGTCCTGGCTGGTCTGCAAGGAAGCCTGCATTCCGCAGGAGGGCGAGTTTGCGCTGACCATCCCGGCGCAGGGCTCGACCGGCTCCAACGCCGCCGCGTTCGACGCCGCCTTCAAGGCCGGGCCCGGCAGCCTGCCGCCTGGCGCCAGCGCCGTCACCGTCGAAGGCCAGCGCCTGAAGGTATCGCTGGCTGGACTGCCGGCGGCGCTGCACGGCCAGACGCTGGCTTTTTTCCCCGAAACCCCCGGCATCACCGAACCGGCCGCGCCGCTGCAGCAAAGCTGGCAGGGCGGGCTGTGGCAGGCGCAGATGCCGCTGTCAAACCAGCGTACCGAGAGCCCGACGATGCTGCCGGTAGTGGTCGCCGCCGCTGGCAACGCCTACCGCATCGAAGCGCCAGTCAACGGCAGTTGGCCGGCGGCGCTGCCGGTTGGCACGCCGCCTGCAGTTGCTGCCGGCCTGAACGGCAATGCCGCAGCCGGTGCCGCATCAGGCTTGACCCCGGCCGCGCCGCTGGGCTTGCTGGTTGCGCTGGTCGGTGCGTTGCTCGGCGGCTTGCTGCTCAACCTGATGCCTTGCGTGCTGCCGGTGCTGGCGATCAAGGTGATCGGCTTTGTGCAAATGAAGGACCCGGCGACCCGCGTGGCCGGCGGGCTGGCTTACACCGCTGGCGTGGTGCTGTCGTTTGTTGCGCTGGGGGCGCTGCTGCTGGGATTTCGCGCTGCCGGCGAGCAGCTCGGCTGGGGCTTCCAGCTGCAAAACCCGGCGGTGGTCGCCGGGCTGGCGCTGCTGTTTACCGTGGTCGGGCTGAAT
>JAJAYS010000087.1 GCA_026786065.1 Polaromonas sp. | reverse complement strand
TGTCCGGGTTCAGTTTGACCAGCCCGAAGACCACCGGCTCTGAGCCCAGCGGCAGCAAGGTCGCCGAGATGAAGGACACCACGAACACCGTGCTCAAACCGAATTCGGGCAGCGCAAGCAGGTCGAGAAGATGCTGAATCCAGTCGGGCATGGGCATGCAGTATGGCAGCCAGCCGCGCCCGGTGCTACGGCCGGTCTGGGGTCTTTCGCGCCCCCGAAAATTTCGATTGCTGAAATTTTGGGCAGCTACAATTAAGGCTTGCTTAAGGGTCTTTCGGGGCTTGCAAACGCGTTCGGCGGCTTGTAAAAACGGTCGTTGCCCACGCCTGTTCAACCACCGTCCCGCCTCATCACTTCTGCCTCGCACCCTTCCTTACTTCCCTATCTCCCATGCAAATCGGCCAGTACGTTTTGCCGAACAACGTGTTCGTCGCGCCCATGGCCGGCGTCACCGACCGGCCGTTTCGCCAGCTTTGCAAGCGGCTGGGCGCAGGCTACGCAGTCAGCGAAATGGTGACGTCGCGGCGCGACCTGTGGGACAGCCTGAAGACCTCGCGACGCGCCGACCACACCGGCGAGGCGGCGCCAATTGCAGTCCAGATCGCCGGCACCGACGCGCCAATGATGGCCGCGGCTGCCGCCTACAACATCGAGCGCGGCGCGCAGATCATCGACATCAACATGGGTTGCCCGGCCAAGAAGGTGTGCAACAAATGGGCCGGATCGGCGCTGATGCAGGACGAGGCGCTGGCCTTGCAGATCGTCGAGGCGGTGGTTGCCGCCTGCGCACCGCGCGGCGTGCCGGTCACCTTGAAGATGCGCACCGGCTGGTGCCAGTCGAACAAAAACGCGCTGACGCTGGCCCGAGCCTTTGAGTCGGCCGGCGTGCAGATGATTGCGGTGCATGGTCGCACCCGCGAGCAGGGCTACAAGGGCGAGGCCGAGTACGACACCGTGGCGAGCGTCAAGGCCGCACTAAGCATTCCGGTGGTCGCCAACGGCGACGTCGACAGCCCGCATAAGGCGCGCGAGGTGCTCATGCGTACCGGCGCCGACGCGGTGATGATCGGCCGCGCCGCCCAGGGCAGGCCCTGGCTGTTTCGCGAGGTCGCGCATTTTCTGGCCACTGGCACGCTGCTTGCGCCGCCGCTGGTTGGCGAAGTGGCGCGCCTGCTGCTCGACCACCTGCTCGACCATTACTCGCTCTATGGCGAATTCACCGGCGTACGCACGGCGCGCAAACACATCGGCTGGTATGTGCGTGGCCTGCCCGGTGGGGAAGCCTTTCGGGGCCGGATGAACACGCTTGAAAGCCCCGAAGCGCAACTCGCCGCAGTCGGCGACTTCTTTACCGATCTGGGCGGGCGCATGGACCGTCTGCCGGCGAGCGCGCAGCCGGAGCGCGGCGGTGCTGAAGGCGATGCGCGGCCGGCATCCGACAATCAAGAAAAACAGAAAGCAGCCTCGGCATGAGCAAAAAGCAAATCGAAGAATGCATACGCACCAGTCTCGAGGGCTACTTCAGGGACCTGAACGGCACCGACCCGGCTGGCATGTACGAGATGATGGTCAATGTCGTCGAGAAGCCGCTGCTCGAAGTGGTGATGACGCACGCCGAACACAACCAGTCGCGCGCCGCAGAATGGCTGGGGCTGAACCGCAACACGCTGCGCAAGAAGCTGCTTGAGCACAAGCTGACACGCCAATTACCGTCTGCATAAGCCCTTGCGGCCTGTGATCGGCTGGGCTCGCACTCTCTGCCGCGTTGATTTTTGTCTGCCCATAGAGGGGCGCTTGGATGCAGTACGGCGCCTTCCAGCCCAACCCGATCCGGCTGCCGCGCACCGCCCATCGCCCGACCGGTCCCGGCGCGCATTGCACCGAGCAACCGGCTCGCCAAGCCGTGCAGCCCCTTATTTTTGCAACCTCACCAGCCCACACCATGATCGCCTTGCTCTCCGTCTCCGATAAAACCGGCATCGTCGAATTTGCCCGGTCGCTGCATGGGCTCGGCATCGCGCTGGTATCGACCGGTGGCACCGCCAAACAGCTGGTCGAAGCCGGCCTGCCGGTGCGCGAGGTTGCCGGGCTGACCGGCTTTCCAGAAATGCTCGATGGCCGGGTCAAAACCCTGCACCCGGCGGTGCACGGCGGCTTGCTGGCCCGGCGCGACCTGCCCGGGCACCTGGCGGCGCTGGCCGAACACGGCATTGCCGCCATCGATCTGCTGGTCGTCAACCTGTATCCCTTCGAGCAAACCGTTGCGCAGGCCGGTTGCACGCTGGAAGACGCCATCGAGAACATCGACATCGGCGGGCCGGCGATGGTGCGTTCGGCGGCCAAGAACTGGAAGGACGTCGGCGTCCTGACCGATCCCTCGCAGTACGCCGGTGCGCTGGCCGAACTGACGGCCGACGGTCGGCTGACGCCGGCGACGAAGTTCGCGCTGGCGGTGGCCGCGTTCAACCGCATCAGCCAGTACGACGGCGCCATCAGCGACTACCTGTCCGGGCTGCTGCCCGATGGCACGTCGGCGCGGTTCCCGGGGCAGTCGAACGGCCGTTTTGTCAAGCTGCAGGACCTGCGTTACGGCGAAAACCCGCATCAGCAGGCGGCTTTTTACCGCGACCTGCATCCGGCGCCGGGCTCGCTGGTAACGGCCGTGCAATTGCAGGGCAAAGAGCTGTCTTACAACAACATCGCCGATGCCGATGCGGCCTGGGAGTGCGTCAAAAGTTTCGTTGCGCCGGCCTGCGTCATCGTCAAGCATGCCAACCCTTGCGGCGTTGCCATAGGCCGCGATACCGCCGAGGCGTATGCCAAGGCGTTCAAGACCGACCCGAGCTCGGCGTTCGGCGGCATCATTGCGCTGAACGGCCCACTTGACGGTGCCGGTGCGCTGGCGATTTCAAAGCAGTTCGTCGAAGTGTTGATCGCACCGGCCTTCAGCGCTGAAGCGCTTACGGTTTTCAAGGCCAAAGCCAACGTGCGGATTCTTCAAATCGACCTGCCACCGGCCAGCGGAGCCGGGGCGTCGGGCAGCGCCTGGCATCGCGGGCGCAATTCGGTCGATGTCAGGCGCGTCGGCTCTGGTCTGCTGATGCAGACGGCGGACAACCAGGAGCTAAACGAAGCCGATGTCCGGGTCGTCAGCAAACTTCAGCCCAGCGCCGCGCAGTGGCAAGACCTGCTGTTCGCCTGGAAGGTCGCCAAATACGTCAAGTCCAACGCCATCGTGTTTTGTGCCGGCGGCATGACGCTGGGCGTCGGCGCCGGCCAGATGAGCCGCATCGATTCGGCCCGCATCGCGTCGATCAAGGCCGACAACGCCGGGCTGTCGCTCCGCAACTCGGTGGTGGCCAGCGACGCTTTCTTTCCGTTTCGCGATGGCCTCGATGTCGTCGTCGATGCCGGGGCGAG
>JAJAYS010000086.1 GCA_026786065.1 Polaromonas sp. | reverse complement strand
TCGCACAGGTAGTGCGCCGCGCGGGTGCTGAAATTGCCTTGCCCCGAGTTGCCCAGGCGGCTGGCTATTTCGCTGGCGTTGGGCCAGTCGCTGGAGCGCTCGTAGATCGACAGCAGGGCGAGCCGCGCTTCTTCCTGGAACGCGGTGCCTTCGAGTCGGCGCAAGGCCGCTTCCGCACGGTCGAGCAGGCCGGCCTTTAAAAAGTCGAGCGCCAGCGCGTGCTGTGCGCGGTCCCGCTCGGGCTGCGTCAGATCGCCGCGCGACAGCAGGTGCTCATGCACCCGCACCGCCCGCTCGTACTCGCCGCGCCGACGAAACAGGTTGCCGAGGGCGAAATGCAGCTCCGAGGTGTCGGGGTCGCCTTGAACGGCTTCGATGAAGGCGTCGATGGCCTGGTCCTGCTGCTCATTCAGCAGGAAATTCAGGCCCTTGAAATAGGCTTTCGGAGCCTGCCGGTTCTCGATGCGAAGTTGCCGCAGGTCCAGCCGCGAGGCCAGCCAGCCCAGCGTGAAAAATACCGGCAAGCCGATCAAAATCCAGGTGAAGTCAAATTCCATGGTGCGTGGACGTGCCCGGGTCGTCCAGCATGGTGGACGCGGGCGCGAATCGGCTGTGCTGCACGCCGCCTTTGCGGTTGCGCCACCAGCGCGGCATCATCATCAGCACGCCCAATGCCAAACCGCACGCAAAGGTCGCCAAGACCACCAGCACCAGCGGAGCGTTCCACACGGTGCCAAAAAACAAGCGCACTGAAACCGTTTGCTGGTTGTTCAGCGCAAAGGCAAACAGCGTAAAAAAAATGGCTGCCTTGAGCAGCCACATCAGGTATTTCACCAGGATGTTCCTAAAGTGGGCTGGTAATTGTAGCCAGCCATCGCCCTTTCCTGGCTCGACAGCGGGTCGCTAAATCGCGGCTTTAGGCGGCTGCAATGCTGCGTCGGAGCTGGCTTCGACCGCCTCGCGAAGCGCCTTTCCGGGCTTGAAATGGGGCACCCGTTTTTCAGGGATGGCCACGCTTGCGCCGGAACGCGGGTTGCGTCCGATTCGCGGCGAGCGCCGGTTGACCGAGAAACTGCCGAAGCCACGTATTTCGATGCGGTGCCCGCGCACCATTGCGTCGCCCATCGCGTCGAGAATGGTCTTGACGGCGTACTCGGCATCGCGGTGGGTGAGCTGGCTGAACCGGGATGCCAGCTCTTCAACCAGGTCGCTTCTTGTCATGGGGGCGTGATTCAGGAAACCAAGAGGGGGAAAGAGGAAGGGAAGAGTGCGGGGCAGCCTGCAAGCTAGTCAAGCTTGAGACCGACCGTGCAGGCAGCGCTGCTGCGCCGCACGGTCCGCCGCGCAGGCTTACTTCGCGTCGTTGTCCATCTTGGCGCGCAACAGGGCACCGAGGTTGGTCAGGCCGGCGCTCTCCCGTGAGGACTGCTGGCTCAAGGTGGCCATGGCTTCTTGCTGGTCGGCGTTGTCTTTCGCCTTGACCGACAGCTGGATGTTGCGGGTCTTGCGATCCACGTTCACCACGACAGCCGAGACTTCGTCGCCCTGTTTGAGCACGTTGCGCGCGTCTTCGACGCGGTCGCGGCTGATTTCGCTGGCGCGCAAATAACCGATGACGTCTTCACCCAGGTCGATCTCGGCACCCTTGGCATCGACGGTCTTGACCTTGCCGGTGACGATGGCGCCCCTGTCGTTGATCGCCACAAACGTCGTGAACGGATCAGAGTCAAGCTGCTTGATGCCAAGCGAAATGCGCTCGCGGTCCACATCGACGGCCAGCACAATGGCTTCGACTTCCTGACCTTTTTTGTAATTGCGCACGGCGGCTTCGCCGGGCTCGTTCCAGGACAGGTCGGAAAGATGAACCAGACCGTCAATACCCGCTGCCAGCCCGACAAACACGCCGAAGTCGGTGATGGACTTGATCGGGCCCTTGACGCGGTCGCCACGCTTGGTGTCTTGCGCAAACTCTTGCCACGGATTGGCCTTGCATTGCTTCATGCCCAGGCTGATGCGGCGCTTATCTTCGTCGATTTCGAGAATCATGACTTCGACTTCATCGCCCAGCGCAACGAGCTTGCTCGGCGCGACGTTCTTGTTGGTCCAGTCCATTTCGGACACGTGGACCAGGCCTTCGATGCCCGGCTCGAGCTCGACGAAGGCGCCGTAGTCGGCGATGTTGGTGATCTTGCCGAACAGGCGTGTGCCCTGCGGGTAGCGGCGGTTCACGCCCATCCACGGGTCGTCGCCCATTTGCTTCAAACCAAGCGACACGCGGTTTTTCTCGGTATCGAACTTCAGGATCTTGGCGATGATTTCCTGACCGGCCGTGACCACTTCGCTCGGGTGACGCACCCGGCGCCAGGCCATGTCGGTAATGTGCAGCAGTCCGTCGATGCCGCCAAGGTCCACAAACGCACCGTATTCGGTGATGTTCTTGACGATGCCTTTGACTGCCGAACCCTCTTTCAGGGTTTCCATCAGCTTGGCGCGTTCTTCGCCCATGCTGGCCTCGACCACCGCGCGGCGCGACAGCACCACGTTGTTGCGCTTGCGGTCGAGCTTGATGACCTTGAATTCCATGGTCTTGTTCTCGTACGGAGACAAGTCCTTGACCGGCCGGGTGTCGATCAACGAACCTGGCAGGAAGGCGCGAATGCCGTTCACCAGAACGGTCAGGCCACCTTTAACTTTGCCGCTGGTCTGACCGGTGACAAATTCGCCGGATTCGAGCGCTTTCTCAAGGCTCATCCAGGATGCGAGGCGCTTGGCCTTGTCGCGGCTGAGCAGCGTGTCGCCGTAGCCGTTTTCGACCGAGTCGATGGCCACCGACACGAAGTCGCCGACCTGGACTTCGAGTTCGCCCTGGTCGTTTTTGAATTCTTCGAGGGGGACGTAAGCCTCGGATTTGAGTCCGGCGTTCACGACGACATGGTTGTGGTCGATGCGGACGACTTCAGCGGTAATGACCTCGCCGGTACGCATTTCAGAGCGTTTCAGCGATTCTTCAAATAGGGCGGCAAAAGATTCAGACATGGAGTTTCCTAATCCACACAGCAGGGTTCGGTTGGCGGAATTGCCAAAAGGTTTGAGGCTGCTTGCGGCGGTTTGGTTTTTGCGGCCTGACTGGCAAGTAAAGCAAGTAGGGCCGCGGGTTACGTGAAAAAATCCCCTGATCTGTATCCCGGCGGGTGCGGGATTGTTTGCGATCAGAAGGGGCGGCTGGCCTGCCACCATTCGAGTACCAGGTCGGTCGATTGTTTGATCGACAGATCGGTGTTGTCCAGGTGGTGGGCATCATCAGCAGATCGCAAGGGCGAACTTTGTCGTGACTGGTCGCGGTTGTCGCGCGCCTCAAGATCGTTCTGAATGTTTTCTATTGTAGCGTTATTTCCCTTTGAAATCAATTGCTTATGGCGTCTTTCAGCGCGGTGAAGCGTGCTCGCCGTGAGGTAAATCTTGAGCGCAGCGTCCGGAAAAATCGCTGTGCCCATGTCGCGACCGTCTGCCACCAGTCCGGGTAGCCTGCGAAACCCGCGCTGCAGCGCCACCAGAGCGGCCCTGACCGCACCGTGAGCCGATACCCTGGACGCGGCCATGCCCATCAGTTCGCTGCGGATCGCATCCGTCACGTCCAGCGATTCCAGCAGGATGCGGCCTTTGTCAAACCGGATCGGCAATGCCTGCGCGACTACGGCCACAGCAGGGCCATCGTCGAGGGAGACACCGGCCTGTGTTGCGGCGCAGGCGGTCAGCCTGTACAGCGCGCCGGAGTCGAGGTAGTGGTAGCCGAGCCGGTGCGCGACCTCGGCGGCCAGCGTGCCTTTACCAGAGGCCGTGGGTCCATCGACACAGATCACCGGAATGTCGGATTGCGCGGCCGAACAGACTTCAAACAGGGTCTCGAAGTAATCCGGAAAGGTCTTGGCGACACACTTCGGATCGAGGATACGGACCGGCAGCCGTTGCGGATTGAAGGCGGCGAGCGAGAAACACATCGCCATGCGGTGGTCATCGTAGGTGTGGATCGCCGCCGCATGCCAGCGGGCTGGTGGACTGATCTTCAAGTAGTCTGCGCCGGCTTCGACGTCGGCACCGAGCTTTTGCAGTTCGCACGTCATGGCGGCGATGCGGTCGGTTTCCTTCACGCGCCAGCTCGCGATGTTGCGCAATGTGGTTGTGCCCTCTGCATAGAGGGCCATCACGGCCAGCGTCATCGCCGCATCGGGAATGTGGTTGCAGTCCAAGTCGATGGCTTGCAGCGGCCAGCGGCCCCGCGACACACGCAGCGAGGGGCCTTCGCTGTCTATCCGCGCCCCCATCGCGCGGGCGGCTTCGATAAAGCGGATGTCGCCTTGAATCGAGTCGCTGCCGACGCCGTGGATCACGATGCTGCCGTCTTTCGACGTTGCCAGCGCGCCGAGCGCGATGAAATAACTGGCCGACGACGCATCGCCTTCGACATGAATCTGCCCGGGCGACCGGTAACGGCTGCCTGCGGGAATGGTGAAGCTTTGCCAACCGTGCTGCACCACGTCGATGCCGAACCGGCGCAGCAGATTGAGTGTGATTTCAATGTAGGGACGTGAAATCAGCTCGCCAACCACTTCAATTCGTATGTCCCGGGCGGCCACCAGAGGCAGGGCCAACAGCAAGGCGGTCAGAAACTGGCTGGAGACATCGCCCCGGACCTGTATCGGCTGGTCAATCCTGATCTGGCCGGGGCGCAGCCGCAAAGGCGGGAAACCGTCGTTGCCAAGGTAGTCGATGGCGCAGCCAAGTTGCCGCAAAGCCTCAACCAAATCGCCAATGGGGCGCTCATGCATGCGGGCGACGCCGGTCAGCGACGCGTCGGCGTTCATCAAGGCCAGTGCAGCAGTCAGCGGGCGCATGGCCGTCCCGGCGTTGCCTAAAAAAAGACGGAGCGGCGCCCCCCCGGGCGGCAAACGGCCCCCAACCCCCGCACCCCAGCCGCCGGGGGCGGGTTTGTCCTTGAAGGCAATCCAGTATTTTTGCTGCGCCCACGCGCCATTACCGGCCACCAACAGGCACCAAGTGACAAAAAGAATTCCAATCCGGTTTTTCCGCATGATTTTCCCTTTATTTTGTGACG